>CAJMPF010000257.1 GCA_905215195.1 uncultured bacterium
GATGGTCGAGGAAGGTCTCTTCACCCGTGAGGAGGCCGTGAGCCGCATCGACCCCGCGCAGCTCGACCAGCTCCTGCATCCGCAGTTCGATGCCTGCAAAAAGTACGAGGCCCTGGCCAGCGGTCTGAACGCCAGCCCTGGTGCAGCCGTGGGCGAGATCGTGTTTTCGAGCGATGATGCCGTCGCGCGTTCCGCCGACGGCCATAAGGTCATTCTGGTTCGCTGGGAGACCAACCCCGATGACCTGAAGGGCATGGTCGCCGCCGAGGGCATCCTGACCAGCCACGGTGGCAAGACGAGCCATGCCGCCGTTATCGCTCGCGGTATGGGCACGCCCTGCGTCTGCGGCGTCGAGCGCTTCCACATCGACGCGGCTGAGAAGGTCGTGCGCATCGAGGGCGGCGACCGCGTATTGCACGAGGGCGATGTCATCTCCATCGACGGCACCCAGGGCATCGTCGTCGACGGTCCCGTCGACCTGGTCTCCGCCGAGCTTACCGGCGACCTGGACACCATCCTGTCCTGGGCCGACGAGATTCGCCTGGACGAGACCTGTGGCCATGCCAACCATGTGCGCGTCAACGCCGACAATCCCGAGGATGCCGAGCTCGCCCTCGAGTTTGGCGCCGAGGCTATTGGCCTGTGCCGCACCGAGCACATGTTCCTGGGCGATCGCAAGAACATCATCCAGAGCTTTATCCTGTCTGACGATGAGGCCGTGAAGCAGCAGGCCCTGGCCGACCTGCTCAAGGTTCAGACCGAGGACTTCCTGGCGATGTTCAAGACCATGTCCGGTCGCGATGTGGTCGTCCGCCTGCTCGATCCGCCGCTTCATGAGTTCCTGGATAATCCTCGCGAGCTCGAGATCGCCATCACCAAGAAGGAAGCCGCTGGCGCTAGCGAGGAGGAGCTCGCTGCCCTGCGCGCCCGCCTGCGTCGTATCGACGGCATGGTCGAGTCCAACCCGATGCTCGGCCTGCGCGGCGTTCGCCTGTCCGTCGTCTTTAGCGATCTGCCGCTCATGCAGGTTCGCGCCGTCGCCACGGCCGCTGCCCGCCTTATCAAGGAGGGCGTCGACCCGCATCCCGAGATCATGGTTCCGCTCGTTTCCATCACGGCCGAGCATGTCCAGACCCGCGAGGTTATCGAGCGCGTGATCGCCGAGGTTTCCGCCGAAGAAGGCGTCGAGCTCAATATTCCCGTGGGCACGATGCTCGAGCTGCCGCGCGCCTGCATGGTCGCTGACGAGATCGCCCATCACGCAGACTTCTTCTGCTTTGGCACCAACGACCTGACCCAGACCACCTTCGGCTTCTCCCGTGACGATGCCGAGGCAAAGTTCATCCCGCTGTACATGCATAAGAAAATACTGAAGGACAACCCCTTCGAGACCATCGACGCGGCGGTGCTGGAGCTCGTGCGCATGGCCGTGGAGAAGGGTCGCGCCACCAACCCCGACATGCACTTTGGCGTGTGCGGCGAGCACGGCGGCGACCCCAAGTCCATCAAGGCCCTGTTTAATGTGGCCGACGTGGACTACGTGTCCTGCTCGCCTTATCGCGTGCCCCTCGCGCGCCTGGCGGCCGCTCAGGGCAAGCTCCAAGCCAAGCGTTCCGCCTAACGTTTTGGGTTTGGGCGCCTAGCGTAGCCCCCTTCACGCCGCCCGTCTCATTCGTGAGGCGGGCGGTTATCATGTGCTGGTTTTGTCTTTTTGTCTGCGTAAAAAATTGTTCTTGCAGCAGAAACCCGCGCGTGTATACTCGAATACGTTTGTTCAACTACGTGCCGGCCAAGGTGGTACGGCACCTCTAGAAGAGTAAGGAATTGCACATGGATTACATCCGCGCAATCGAGCGTCAGCAGATCCGCGAGGACATTCCTCAGGTTCGCGTCGCCGACAACGTCAAGGTTCACTACCGCATTAAGGAAGGCGACCGCGAGCGCATCCAGGTCTTCCAGGGCGACGTCATCCGCATGGCCGGCGCCGGTGCCCGCGAGACCTTCACCGTCCGCAAGATGTCCTTCGGTGTCGGTGTTGAGCGTACCTTCCCGCTTCACAGCCCCAAGATCGCCAAGCTCGAGGTCGTTCGTCATGGTCGCGTCCGTCGCGCCAAGCTGTACTACCTCCGCGACAAGGTGGGCAAGGCTGCTCGCATCCCCGAGAAGCGCTAAGAAGATCGCAGCGTCTGTCCACTCGTTTGGACACAAGGGTCACCTTCGGGTGGCCCTTCTTTTTATCTGATTTGCATGCAAGGAGGGCCTGGTATGGCCAATATGACGAGCTCGGTTTCGGCATCGCAGGTTGCCGGTGAGTTGGCGAGCGCAACGTTTGAGGAGATTCCCGCCCTCGTGGAGCATTATCGCGAGGACCCGCGCCAGCAAGTGATCAAGGCTTGCGAACGCGCTCTCAAACGCCATGCCAAAGAGCTTGCCGAGCGCGAACGCGTCAATGACATGTACGAGCTTATGCATGAGCTTGGCGGCGATGGGGTGGTCGTTGGTGTCGACGAGGTGGGTCGCGGATCGGTGGCCGGTCCTTTGACGGTATGCGCTGTCTGCCTTCCTATGGAGCCGCGCGTCTGGGGCATCAACGATTCCAAAAAGCTCACGCCGGCGCGCCGCGAGCTGCTCTCGGTGAAGATTGCCGAGGTGGCGACTGCT
>CAJMPF010000258.1 GCA_905215195.1 uncultured bacterium
CCTCCTGGTCGAAGTGCATGATCTCGATCTTCTCGGTCTCCTTCATTCCCGCTCCTTTCACGAGCAGTTTGAATTGTCGCACGGAATGAACGGGCTTGCCGCCCCGTCGCACCGCTTAACCTTGTGGACATCTTGGCCCCAAGCTCAACAATTCAAAGGTTCTTAATACCAGTGAACGATTACAGGTTAGCCGTTTTTAATACCGATTTTATGATTTCATCCTCCCCTCTCGGTAGACGGTCAGTTTTTGCCGCTCATCGGTCAAGCGACATATATCCGTAAAAACGAGCGCCCCCGCCGTGCGCAGGGACGCTCTAGACGCTAATAGTTGTAGGTATATCCGCCGGCGTCGCCGCGGGTAAAAGACTTGGCATGCTCGATTGCCTGCCCACTCGAGTCATAGGTCAGGCCTTCCAGCACGAGCGCCAGATCGCCCGGCTCAAGATTGAGCAAACTCGCATCGCGTGCGCCCAGCGCCTCGATATCGAGTTTCTCTACCGACTGATCTGGCTTGCGTCCCAACATATCGTAGGTCTCGAACAGGCTGAAGACCGAAATGTCCACGCCTTCGATGCCCGGAAACAGCAGGCACGGAATCAGTGTCATCTCGATCGATACGGGCTCACCATCGATGCAGTTGAGGCGGCGCACCGAGTAAAGCAGATCGTCCTCAGCGATGCCAAACAAGTCGGCGTAATACGGGCCGGCGTAGCGTTTGGAGCGTGCCAGGATGCGCACCGACGGCGTCGCGCCCGATGCCAGAACCGACTGGCGGAAGCCGCCCTTGCGTTCGTGCTCGTCAAACCATTTATGTCCCACAAAGGCGCCTTTGCCCTGCACGCGACGAATCTGGCCACTTTTGACCAGCTCGTCCATGGCGCTTCGGATTGTCAGGCGTGTCGTGCCAAACTCCTCGGCCAGCTCGTTTTCGGACGGAATCATCGAGCCCGTCGGGTAGTCGCCGCGCTCGATTCGCTCCGCAATGCAGCGGCGAATTTGTTTGTAAACCGGCAAGTCTTCTACTGCATCAGCCATTCGACACCCACCTTCGTCGCAACGCCGTCTGCCTCGCCGTTATCGGCAAAACGATACTTGGTCGGCAGAATCACGGACTTGCAATACTCGACAAAGCCATCGGTCTCGTCGCGCTCGTGCGAAGCCTTGTAAAACACCGGCGTGCCCTCCTGAGCATTCAGCAACTTGGCCTCGTCGGCGTTCAGACGGCTGATGGAAATATGCTCCTTGCCGTGCGTCACATGGACATTCCCCTCCTTGAGCAAAACGTCGTAGAGGCTTTCCTGCTCAAAATCGTGATCGGGAAGCGAGGGGCACAAAGACAGATTGACGTAAGCCGTCTCGATCGATGCCGGGGAACCGTTGACCACACGCACGCGCCGAATGCAGAAGAGCGGCATGCCCAGGTCGATCTGGGCTTTTTGGGCAAGATCGATATCGGCATACACGACCTTGGACCAAACCAGGCGCGCGGTCGACTTTGAGCCAACCCTCTCCACCGCCTGCGTATAGTTCCATGTTTCCTGAAAGATGTTCAGCGGTTTGGGAGGACACACATAGGTGCCCGAACCGCGGCGGCTTTCCAAAGTTCCGCACGAAATAAGGCGCGTGATCGCAGCACGCAACGCCGTGCGCGACACGCCCAGCTCTTCACAGAGCACACGCTCGGCGGGCAGCCGGTCGCCACTCTGCAGGTCATAATGTTTGATATACCAAAGAATACCCTCAAAGGCGCGATCTTTGGGCGGAATCGCATATGGTTCACTCGACATGGGCAAGACTCCTCAACCGCTTGATGCTGCAGGAATCATTGCTCCGGACGCCTCATGGCGTCGAAGGCTTTTTTGATCTGCTCCGCAACGTTCCGATACGACCGATATAGGCCGGAGTCTCGCTTGACTTCGCCCGCGGTCACCGGAATCTCAAGCTTCGAAATCTCATCCTTGCCGGTTTGCACGGCAACGATGACACCCATACCAAGGCACATATTACGCTTGGCAGCGTTGTTTTTGGTAGCCTGAGCTGGATTAATCAAAATCTGCTGAGCCAGTTCGCGTTTGCTGAGCTCCGGCACATCCTCGGGATTTCCGGTCTCGGCAATCTCGCACTGCAGCACATCCGCATAGTCAAAAATCTTCGGCTCGCCGCCGCGCTGATGCACGGCCCACTTGCGGCGCGTGGCATCCTGGTAGATAGCTGGCAAAAACGTAAACCGCGGTGGGTCCAAAATCGTATCCGTGATGGTAAACACATCGGGATCAAAGGCATCCTGCGGGTTTTTCTTCTTGAACAGCCCCATATCAGCCTCCCGTACTAGCATTAAACAACTCATGCTGAATATAGCACCAATTTCAAGCCACTGCTTTATCGCATCGGTGCGCGGCGTCTATGGCTCGCCCAGCGGAAGAGTTAACGGACGAGGGCCGGGGTGTCTGCCTTGTTTTGAGAAGTGGGCTTCGCGAACTTCTCAAAACAAGGCAGACACCCCGGCCCCGCCGGCAAATAGCGGACACTCCGCATGCAATCTATGCAAACAAACAAGTACGCTTAGCTACATTCGGTAAGTTCG
>CAJMPF010000259.1 GCA_905215195.1 uncultured bacterium
GGACGCCGCCCTCTCAAGGCGGAGATCACCAGTTCGAATCTGGTACGGGCTACCATGCATCTCATACCCGGTCTTCCCATAGAAGGCCGGGTTTTTTATTTTCAAACAACCGTCTGCAATTCCCGTTTGAACCAGAGCTTTGCGTTCTGCCTATGGCCCTTACGGGTACAATATCCAAGATATTTTGACGGTTAGAAGGAGTCTCATGACGGAGTCCTCTCAGCATACGTCTAAGCCCCAGGTCGAGGTTGAGGCCTCGGGCGGAGATGACAATAAGAGCGCACGCCGCGGCGCCATCTTTATCGGCGTCGTGCTGGTGGGTTATATCGTCTATCTGGTGGTAACCGGGCAGATGGGGCAGTTCTGGGCCGCTATGTCGAGCGTCCAGGCGCCATGGCTCATTGCTGCATGCTTCTGCATGTTCTTGTACCTCTTCTTTGGTATCGTGGCGTACGCGATTGCCGTTTGGCTCGACCCAAATTCACCCGTCGGCATCCGCGACCTGATTTCGGTCGAGGCGAGCGGCATCTTCTTTGGCAACCTGACGCCCATGATGATGGGCTCGACTCCCGCCCAGATCTACCGCCTGACCAAGGCGGGCCAAAATGTCGGCGAGGCTGGCGCCACGCAGTTCACGCGCTTTATCGTGTATCAGTTTGGCCTCGTTGCCTGGGGCGCTATCCTCCTGCTTGCTCGCATGCCGTTTTTTGCCGAGCGCTATGGCGACATGACGCTGCTGTGTGTCTTTAGCTTTGGTGGGCACTGCTGCATCTTGCTGGGCATCTTCGCCGTCGCGCTCATGCCTAAGACCGTCACGCGCGTCGCCCATTGCATCATCAATTGGCTTGAGCGCATTGGTGTCTCGGCCACTAAGATCGAGGGATGGCGCACGTTTGTCGATGGCGAGATCTACTCCTTCTCCGAGAAGTTCAAGCTTTCGGCCGGACATTTTTCTTCCATGCTGCTCACCGTGTTTATCACCATGCTGCAGCTCGCGTTTTTCTATCTGGTTCCGTATTTCCTGATGCTTGCCTTTGGCCACCACGAGGTCGACTTTTTCTCGGTCATGGCCGCGAGCGCCTTTGTCCAGCTGCTGAGCTCTGCGGTCCCCCTGCCCGGTGGAACTGGTGGCGCTGAGGGCGGCTTTGCATTGTTCTTGGGTCATTTCTTTGGGTCGGCTTCGACCGCCGGCTATCTGCTGTGGCGCCTCATTACGTTTATTGCGCCGACCATTTTGGCTGCGCCCCTGCTGGGCCTTAAGAGCGCCCACAACGAGAGCATCCATGCGCGCTGGGATCGCGTGATGCGCAAGCTCGGCCGCACGCCTCAGACGCCCTCTACGCCCACTAAGCCGCACCCCGCGAATGCTGTTACTGTTGATCCCAAGAAGCAGGCTCAGAAGGCTTCTGGGACCGCTAAGCCGGCTCATAAAGCCTATGTGCGCCAGACAGGCGATGGTATTCGCGTATCTCCGTCGGCACTCAATAAGAAGAAGCACCCTAAGTCGCAGTAGGGCAGTCGTGCGTTCTTCATGATGCGGGGCATATTTGTGCTGTATGGGGGATAATCCTCTTACGTAGATTATCTCTCATCTGTTGATGAACGCTCGCATATCGAAGGGACACGCCCATGGCAACCAGCAAACCGCGTCTTGATCGTCGCATCGTTCGCAGCCGTAATGCCATCCTTTCGGCTTTCGAGCGCCTGCTCATGGAAAAGCCGCTGGCAGACATTACGGTGAGTGCCATCGCGCGCGAGGCCAATGTCGACCGCAAGACCTTTTACGTTCACTTTGGTACGGTTGACGGCCTGCTCGATGCCATTGCCGTCGATGTGGTGGAGATGATTGTCGACTCGGTCGAGAAAACGCTTGCTTCTATGGACGGTGACACCAACGAGCGCGCTCTTGGCGCGGCGGCGACCTTCTTTAAAACCGTTAACGAGGCACTGTGCAACAACTTAGTGCTCAATCGTCAGCTGATCGAGAATATTCCGCTCGATGATTTCATGGCTCGTCTTCGTGCGCCGCTCGAACATGAGATTGCCGAGCGCGATCTGCTGCCCCAAGGTCTCAAGGACGAGATGTTCGACTATTATCTGGCGTTTTTGCTGTCGGGTATTATCGGTATCTATCGCACGTGGGCACTGTCTGACGGCTCGGTTCCTATCGAGCGTGTCTCTGAGGTCGCCAACGACCTAACTCTCAATGGTCTGTCGAGTCTGGAATCTCGCTTGGATTAGGCCTAGTTGGGCTCGTCGGCGTGGAAATACCTGTTCACGAGGTTCTCCGGCGCCTTGTAGACCTCGTCGGCGTAGGAACTGTAGCCTGAGGATCCTTAAAAGAAAGTCCAGTTTATCCTTCCCACTCCAATTTGGAATCCTCCAATGCGCCTTCGCACGCTCGCATGACCTCGATACCGTGTGAGCGTGCGAACTCGACGAGCTCTGCGTTGCGGGCGTTTATGGTGCCGAAGGCGGCGGGGCACACGATAAGGCGCGCACAGTGGACGAGGAGCTCTTTGGCGTGGGCTATGGTTTTATCCCCGATAGGCTCGAAGG
>CAJMPF010000260.1 GCA_905215195.1 uncultured bacterium
TTCGATCTTCATCGTGGCGCTCTCGAGGACGCGGCAGTCGGCCGGAACGGAGTCGCCCGCCTCGAGCATGATCACGTCACCAGGCACGAGCTCGGCGCTCGGCAGGTGCACGAGCTTGCCGTCGCGCAGCACCTTGGACTGCGCCGCGCTCATCTCCTGCAGGGCCTCGAGAGCCTCCTCGCTTTTAGCCTCCTGAACCACGCCCAGCACCGAGTTGACGATAACGACGAACATGATGATGGCGACATCGGCAAAGTCCGCCTCGCCCTTGACCATGCCCGTGAGTGCACTGATGACGGCGGCAACGATCAGCATGATGACCATGGGATCGGCCATCTGCTCAAAGAAGCGCTTCCACAACGGCGTCTTCTCGGCTTCCTCGAGCTTGTTAGGGCCTGTCTTGGCGAGGCGCGACGACGCCTCGCCGGTGCTCAGGCCGAGGTACTCATCGACACCTTGGTCGCTGAGTACCTCCGCCGCGGCGGACAGGTATTCCTTTTGCATATAGAGTCCCCTCCTGGGATTCGGGCCACTCAGCAGATTGATGCCCGATCATAATTCCCAGGAGAAGGGCAAGGGCTCATCAAGGCTGCCGTGCTGAGCGGCAGTTGATAGTGGGGCTATGGTACCCCAAAGCGGCGCGTCTAGCCAAAATATTCCAATTGGAAACACGGCTCGAGTGCAACGATGCAGACCGTGTGATGCTCAACATTGATAAAACGTTTTTTCTTCGGCGCATCGTCAAACTGAAATATCGCCCAGATAGCAGCGGTCAGAACGGTTGATAAAGTTTTTTCATATACCGTTTTTACCGCAAAAAATGAACTTCTAATTCGGCATACGGTCGATTTTTGGGGGTGTTCGGTCGTCATTTCGTTATAATCATCTCAGTTTTATTTCTTATGGTTTATCTATCAGCGCAAGACGATGTCAGATGGAGGTCTGAATGTACAAGCGCACTAAGATTGTATGCACCATGGGTCCCGCCTGCGATAGCGACGAGACCATCCGTGAGATGATCAAGGCGGGCATGAACGTCGCCCGTTTTAACTTCTCGCACGGATCCTACGACGAGCACCACGGTCGCATCGAGCGCGTCCGTCGTATTTCCAAGGAGCTCGGTCTGCCCGTCGGCATCCTGCTCGACACCAAGGGCCCCGAGGTCCGCACCGGCCTTCTGGTCGACGGCAAGAAGGTTGCCGTCAAGACCGGCGACAAGATCGTCGTCACCGCTCAGCCCACGTCCGAGGATTTCCACGGCACCTCTGAGCACATCTCCCTCGACTACCTGGCTCTGCCCTCCGAGGTCGAGAAGGGCTCCCTCATCCTGATCGATGACGGCCTGGTTGCCCTCGAGGTCGAGTCCGTCGACGGCCAGGACATGACCTGCGTCGTCAAGAACGACGGCCTGATCGGCGAGCGCAAGGGTGTTAACATGCCCAACGTCAACATCTCGCTGCCCGCTATCACCGAGCGCGATCGTCAGGACATCCTCTTTGGCCTGACCGAGAACATCGACTACATCGCCGCTTCCTTCATCCGTGACGGCGAGTCCGTCCGCGGCATCCGCGAGCTTTGCCGCGAGAACGGCGGCGAGCACGTGACGATCTTCCCGAAGATCGAGTGCGCCCTGGGCGTCGAGAACTTCGACGAGATCCTCGAGGCTTCCGACGGCATCATGGTCGCCCGTGGCGACCTGGGCATCGAGATCAAGCCCGAGCTCGTTCCGCACATCCAGAAGGAGATCATCGCCAAGTGCAATGCGGCCTACAAGCCCGTTATCACCGCTACGCAGATGCTCGACTCCATGCAGCAGAACCCGCGCCCGACGCGCGCCGAGGTTGCCGACGTTGCTAACGCCATTTACGACGGCACCGACGCCGTTATGCTCTCTGGCGAGTCCGCTGCCGGTAAGTACCCGGTCGAGGCCGTCAAGATGCAGGCCAGCATTGCTCTCGAGACCGAGAAGTACCTCCCGGCCCACGCTCCGCTCGAGGTTCCGGCCGACGCTCACGGCACCCGCGTCGTCAACAACGTTGTGGGTATGTCCGCTGTGAACATGGCCACCACCGTTGGCGCCAAGTGCATCACCGTGCCGACGACCACTGGTCGTACTGCCCGCCTGATCTCGCACTTCCGTCCCAACATGCCGATCTGCGCGTTCTCCCGCCACGAGTGGGCCGTCCAGCAGATGATCATGTACTGGGGCGTCATCCCGCACCAGGCAGAGATTACCCAGGGCACCGTCAACGGCACGATCGTCAAGGCGATCGAGACCGCTAAGGAGCTCGGCTACGTCAAGACTGGCGATTTGACCGTCGCTACCGCCGGCGATCCCCGCATGAGCGTCCAGCTCGAGGACAAGGTCTCCTCGACCAACGTCGCTTACGTCGCTCAGGTGCGCTAAATCGCACTTGCAAGCAGATTTGCATTGCAAAGGGCCCGGAAGGCATTGCCTTCCGGGCCCTTTTTCTGTGCACCGATGCCTACCGCACGGCATGGGGCTTATAGGACAAAATGTGTGTCCACGTTGGGGGCATCGGCGCAGGTCGATGCC
>CAJMPF010000261.1 GCA_905215195.1 uncultured bacterium
CCAGGCCCTCGAGCTCACGAGGAGCCTCGAGCACGTCGCCTAGACGACCCGAGACATCATCGCCCATCGCGCCCATCAGACGGCTCACCAGCGGCGAGCTGTCGGCCATGCGGGCATCGAGCTTCTTTTGGCTGGCAAGCTCCGAGCGCACCTCGGAAAGTTTGTTGCGCGCCTCACTCTCACGATTACGCAAGTCCTTCAGGGCCGCACGGGCGACCTCGGTTGCCTCACGCGCATCGACCTGGGCCTGGCGCGCCTCCTCAAGAGCGCCCTCAAGCTCCTCGGCGCGGTCGCGACGGCTCTCGAGCGAGGCCGTGACCTCCTCGAGCTGTTCATCGATCTGCTCCAGGCGCGAGGCATACATGTTGTCCTCGACCTCGGCGTTGCTCAGCGAGTCCTTCACCTTGGCGAGCTCGAGCGCGGCGTTATCAGCCACACGCTGTACATCGCGCTGCTCACGCGTAAGCTGCGAAATCTGATTGTCGAGCGCCACGCGCCGCTCGTGGAGCTCAGCGGCGGCAGGACCGGCGGCGTCAACGTCCTCCTGGGCCTGCATATGCGCACCGGTCACTTCCTCAAGCTGCGCATGCGCGTCCTCGAGCTCCTCGACCACGCGACGACGCTGATGCTCGGAGCTCGAAATCTGACCGCGCATGTCAGACAGGCGCGACACCATGTTGTGGCCCTTTTCCTCGAGCAGGCGCATGTCGGAGTTAATACGGCCGACCACATCTTGCATATGACGGCGCTGCTCGCCCAGGTCGCCCACAAACAGGCCCTTTTCCTCGAGCATAACCTGGAGCTTCTCGAGCTCGCGCTCCTTTTCGCCCAGGCGGTACTGCGCGAGCTCCAGCTCGGCGGCGCCCTCCTTAGAGCGGCTCTCCAGGTCGTTCCACTGCGATTGCAGCGAACGAAGCTCGTCGACAGCCAGCATCTGCGTAAGCTCGTTCGCGCGCGAGGACAGCTCTTTGTACTTGCGCGCGCGATCGACCTGACGCTCCAGCGGTCGCAGCTGGCGGGCGATTTCCTTATTGATGTCGCGGGCACGCGTCAGGTGCTCGTCCATTGACTTAATCTTTTTGAGCGCACGCTCCTTGCGGCGCTTGTGCTTGGAGATGCCGGCGGCCTCCTCGATGAGGGCGCGGCGCTCCTCGGGGCGGCTCTGCAAAATGGCGTCGAGCTTGCCTTGGCTGATGATGGAATGCGTATCCTTGCCCAGACCCGAATCGTGCAGGATGTCCTGAATGTCCATCAGGCGGCACGGACTCGAGTTGATGAGGTACTCGCTTTCGCCCGAGCGATACATGCGACGGGTGATGGCGACCTCGTCAAAGTCGACGGGCAGCATATGGTCCGAGTTATCGAGCACCAGCGTGACCTCGGCGACACCCACCGGCTTACGCGCTGACGAGCCCGAGAAGATGACATCCTCCATGGCCTGGCCGCGCAGCTGCTTGGCGCTCTGCTCGCCCAGGACCCACAGAATCGAGTCAGAGATGTTCGATTTTCCCGAGCCGTTGGGACCGACGATGACGGTCAGGCCCGGCTCAAACGTCATATGGGCGCGGTCGGCAAACGACTTGAACCCTTTGAGCGTGAGGGACTTGAGATACACGGTTCCTCGCTTACACGTGCTTCTTGTTCAGAATCACGCCGTTAGTGGTGTAACCCATGCGGTCGAGCGCTTCGAGCGCGGCGGCCCCCTCGGCTTCCTTCTTTGAGGAGCCGGAGCCGCGACCCTGACGAATACCATCGATCAACACCACGGCGGTAAAGGTGGGCGCATGCGCCGGGCCCTCGGAGCCAACGAGCTTATACGCCGGGGGCTCGTGACCGTCGGCTTGCACGCACTCCTGCAAAAACGACTTGGGATTCGCAGGATGCTCGGCACGCTCGGAAGCCAAATGCGGCTTAAGCGTACGGTGAATGAACTCCGCCGCCGCATCCCAGCCGGCATCCAGGTACAACGCGCCCACGAGCGACTCATAGACGTTCTCGAGGGCCGAATGCAGGCCGCGCGCACCGGTACCGGTCTCGGAGGCACCAAAGATGATGATGTCGTCGATGCCCAGCTCGTGAGAAACCTCGGACAGCGTAGCGCCCGAGACAAGCGACACCTTCAAGCGCGTGAGCTTGCCCTCGTCAAACTCCGGATAGGACTCAAACAGGGAGCGTGCGACCACAGCGCCCAAAATGGAATCGCCCAAGAACTCAAGGCGCTCATAGCTGGCAGAAACCGGCTGGCCCTCGACTGCCGAGGGATGCGTAAGCGCCGCGCGCAGCAGCACCTTATTGTTGAACTCGTGGCCCAGGATTTCCTGGGCGCGCGTAAGTCGGTCGGATAAAGCCAAGACTTAGGCCTCCTTGGCAGCTTCGATAGCGTCGACGGCGTCGGCGACAGAGTTGAGCGAGAGCAGGGTCTCGTCATCGATCTCGAGGTTGAACTCGTCCTCGATAGCCGTAACCAGCTGCAGGCGCTCGAGCGAGTTGGCATCGAGGTCGTCA
>CAJMPF010000262.1 GCA_905215195.1 uncultured bacterium
CCGTAGGGCGCGCCGGACTATACCGACGACGTTCACGCGCAGGTTGTTGCCGCACTCGATGACCCCTTATGCGCCGGTATCGGCGAGATCGGTCTGGACTACCACATGGATTACGACGACGATATCGCGCCGGCACCCCATAACGTGCAGATTGACTGCATGGCGCGCCAGCTCGAGCTTGCCGTGTGCCGTAACGTGCCGGTGGAGCTACATCTGCGTCACGAGGACGCGGACCAGGAGCGCACCTCGCACGTGGACGCCTACAACGTGCTTCGTGAGGTGGGCGTGCCCCAGGCCGGTTGTGTGCTGCACTGCTTTGGCGAGGACCGCGCCACGATGGAGCGCTTTGTGGAGCTGGGCTGCTATATCGCCTATGGAGGCGCGGCTACCTTTAAGCGCAACGACGACGTGCGCGAGGCATTTGCGGCAACCCCACTCGATCGAATTTTGTTCGAGACGGATTGCCCGTATATGGCGCCGGAGCCCATTCGTGGTCTTGAGTGCGAACCGGCAATGATTTCTATCACGGCAAACACGCTGGTCAACGACCGTGTCGATCGTACCGGCGAGGATGCTGAGGCAATCGCGCGAGCAGCTTGGGAAAATGCCTGCAAACTTTTTCAAAAATAGTTCTTGCGTTCGTGGTGGCGCTCCGTTATTCTAATTCCTGCACGCGGGCGTGGCGGAATTGGCAGACGCGTACGGTTCAGGTCCGTATGGGGGCAACCCCATGAAGGTTCAAGTCCTTTCGCCCGCACCATTAAATGAAAGAGCTCCCAGCGATGGGGGCTTTTTTGTTATGCACGATCTCCTTGGACGGGTATCCTAATGCCAACGTGTGCCTATCAGAGGAGAGACCATGCTGTTTTCCGGTATCATCGCCGCCCTTACCAGCCTTTTGATTCCCATCATCATCCTGTTGCTGTTGCTTCCCAGCGCCTGCTATGTCGTTGAACAGCAGCATGCTGTGATCATCGAGCGCCTGGGCAAGTTCAACCGCATCGTCAACGCGGGCTTCCACATGAAGGTGCCCGTGATCGACCGCAAGGCTGCCACGGTGAGTCTGCGCACCATGAAAAACGGTTTTGGCATCGACGTTAAGACCCAGGATAATGTGACCATCGGCCTTGAGGTCTCTGCTCAGTACCACGTGAGCTATGACATGGGCGCCGGCCCGGCAGATTCGGGTATCTATAAGAGCTACTACATGCTGCAGGAGCCCGTCGACCAGATGCGTGATTTCATCACCGACGCCCTGCGCTCTTCCATCCCTGTCTATACGCTCGATGAGGTCTTTGCCAAGAAGGATGACATCGCCAAGGATGTCAACGCTACCGTTTCCGAGCAAATGGCCGCCTACGGCTTCACCCTCGTGTCGACGCTCATCACCAAAATCGCACTGCCGACCGAGGTCGAGAACTCCATGAACGACATCAACGCCGCCCAGCGCAAGCGCGCTGCGGCACAGGAGCTCGCCGAGGCAGACCGCATCAAGCGCGTCACCGAGGCGACCGCCGAGGCCGAGGCAATGGAAAAGGCGGGCGAGGGCATCGCCAACCAGCGCAAGGCCATCGCGCTGGGTATCAAAGATTCGCTCGAGATCATCCAGGAGACGGGTGTCGGTAACGACGAGGCCAACCAGCTGTTCATGTTTACGCAGTGGTCCGAGATGATGACGGAGTTCGCTCGCACGGGTAAAACCTCGACGGTCGTGCTGCCGAGCGACTTCTCGCAGTCGGCCTCTATGTTCGAGCAGATGCTGACCGCCGGCAAAGTTCAAAACGATTCGAAGGAGTAGACGCGCGTGAAATACACCGTCGTTTGCGTCGGTAAGCTCAAGGAGCGCTTTTGGAAGGACGCGTGCGCTGAGTACACCAAGCGCCTAGGTGCCTATGCCAAGGTTGATATCCGCGAGGTGGCCGATATCGACCCGGCTAAGGCGGGCGGCGTGGATGCCGCGCGCGACAAGGAGGGGGCAGCGATTCTTGCTGCCTTGCCGTCTCGAGCGCATGTGATCCTGCTTGCCATTGAGGGCAAAGAGCGCTCGAGCGAGGAGCTTTCGGCGCGGCTCGACGATCTTATGCTGCGAGGCAGCAGCGACATTGCCTTTGTAATCGGCGGTTCGGACGGCGTGAGTGATGAGGTACGCGCCCACGCCGACGAGATGCTCAGCTTTGGACGCATTACCTTGCCGCATAACCTGGCGCGTGTGGTGCTGCTAGAGCAGATTTACCGTGCCTGCAAGATCAGTCGTGGCGAGCCGTATCACAAATAGGTCGGCAATACGAAACAATGGCGTGGGACAATACCTTTCGTTTTGAGGAATGTGTCTGAAAGGACTATGAGATATGAAGATTGGGTTTGTCGGTTTTGGCAATATGGCGAGCGCTATGGCCGATGGCTGGATCGCTGCCGGTGTAGCTGCGAGCGACATGTGCGCCTGTGCGGGTCGCTACGACGCACTGGTTGAGCGCTGCGAGGCGCGCGGCATTGCC
>CAJMPF010000263.1 GCA_905215195.1 uncultured bacterium
GCCCCAGTCGCCTGAAAACCGCCTGCTCGACCAACCCTTGACGCCGTTTTACACCGGTACCCCATCCACCGCTATCGAGGTCTAATACTTTTCCGCGAAGTGAACGTCTGTTTTAGGACCCCTGAAGCATCCACATTTTTCGTCGGCAAAATCGCAAGATTCCAGTATCGAAACCGCAGGAAACGACACCTCTAAAGTGTCGATGCTTCGGGGGTCCAATTTTGCTCGTTCACTTCGCGGAAAAACATTCACCTTCGATTCGCAAGGGCACTGCGCGAGTCAAAAAAAGCGGGCTGCGCCGGGGATTTCCGGCGCGGCCCGCTTAGTATCGCGCATAGATTCGCAAGGTTGCGGTAGCCAGCGGCTTACTTGACGTCGTAGGCCTCGGCATCCCACCAGTCGAGCTGGGCGATGTTGTCGCGGATGTGCTGGCAGCTCTTGTGGAAGCCCTCGAGCTCGTACTCGGACAGGTCGAGCGTGTAGACCTCCTCGACGCCCTCGGCACCGATCACGCACGGCAGGGAGGTAAAGATACCCTCCTCGCCATACTGGCCGGTCATAAGCGTAGAGGCCGAAAGCACGGCGTGCTCGTTGTGCAGCACGGCGGCGCAGACGCGCGCGGCGGAGTTGGCGACGGCGTACTCGGTACACTGCTTGCCCTGGTAGGTCACATAGCCGCCCTTGCGTGCGAGCTCCTCGACCTCCATGTGGTCGAAGGCGTACTTGTCAGGGTTCTCGGCCTGAAGCTCGTTAAGGCTCTTGCCGGCGATGGTTGCGGCCTTAAAGGCGGCAAGCTGGCTAAAGCCGTGCTCGCCGATCATGTAGGCGTCGATGGACTTGGGGCTCACGCCGACCTTCTTGGAGATCTCGGTGCGCAGGCGGGCGGAGTCCAGGCCGCAGCCCGAGCCGATGATCTTCTTGGGATCGTAGCCGGTCAGGTGCCACAGCTCGGTGCACACGACGTCGCAGGGGTTGGAGATGCTCACGAAGATGCCGTCAAAGCCGGCGTCGACGATGCGCTTGGCAAAGGTGCGGGCGGCGTCGGTGGTAAAGAACAGCTCGCCGTCGCGGTTGCCGGCGGCCAGCGCGACCTTGCCGGCGGCGTTGACGATGACGTCGCAGCAGGCCAGCTCCTCGTAGTGGTCGTAGCAGTTGACGATTTTGGTGTTGTACGGGACAAACGAAAGGGAGTCGCGCAGGTCCTGGACCTCGGACGTCACCTTGGCCTCGTTGATATCGCACAGGTACAGCTCATCGGCAATGCCCTGCATGAGCAGGCTGTTGGCGACATGTGCTCCTACGTGGCCCTGGCCGACCACACCGATCTTACGCGTCTGGTACATATACGTATCCTTTCGGCCGAGTTTTTCGCGTCGAACCATTGTAGCGTCCTGCTGCCACTTTGCTAGGCTAAAGCGCCGTAGATTTTTGGACATGCCTTAATCTCTACTTTTGGAGTGATTTGGGCCGCTGACGGCATCGCTGGGCGATGTGCTCGCGCGGATGGGGCCGGTCGTTGTACCATAGCTGCAACTGACTCGTAAGGAGCATTCATGCCCATTCGCATTCCCGACGCCCTCCCTGCCGCCGCGCAGCTCGAGAGCGAGAACATCTTTGTCATGACCGAGTACCGCGCGCTGCACCAGGACATCCGTCCGCTGCGCGTGCTCATCCTCAACCTCATGCCCACCAAGATTGCCACCGAGACGCAGATCATGCGCAAGCTCTCCAACACACCGCTGCAGGTGGAGGTGGACCTGCTGCGCACTAAAACGCACGAGGCCACGCACGTGAGCGCCGGCCACCTGGAGACGTTCTACCGCACGTTCGACGACATCCGCGACATCCACTACGACGGCCTGATCATCACGGGCGCGCCGGTGGAACAGATGCCGTTCGAGGAGGTCGACTACTGGCCCGAGCTCTGCCAGATCATGGATTGGTCCACCACGCACGTGCACTCTACGCTGCACATTTGTTGGGGCGCGCAGGCGGGGCTCTACCATCATTACGGTATCCAGAAGTACGACCTGCCGGCAAAGGCGAGCGGTGTGTTCGAGCATTATCTGGTGAAGCCGCAAAGCCCGCTGGTCCGCGGCTTTGACGACCATTTCTATGCCGTGCATTCGCGCAACACCGATGTGCGCCGCGAGGACGTAGAGGCCGAGCCGCAGCTTGAGGTCGTGGCCGTGTCCGACGAGGTGGGCCTGTACATCGTCAAGTCGACCGACAGCCGTCGCTTCTTTGTCTTTGGCCATCCCGAGTACGATACCGACACGTTGCGCTTGGAGTACGAGCGCGACGTGAAGCGCGGACTCAACCCCCAGGTTCCGGCGCATTACTTCCCGAATGACGACCCCACGGCCGAGCCGCGCAACGTCTGGCGCAGCCAGGCTCAGTTGCTCTACACCAACTGGCTCAACTACTACGTCTACCAGACCACGCCCTACGACCTGGCCCGCGCCGGCGAGGAGCACTAGGACGTCGGG
>CAJMPF010000264.1 GCA_905215195.1 uncultured bacterium
CCTTGGTAAAGAAGCGGCTGTAGAGCAGATGCAGAATGGCGTGCTCGATGCCACCGATGTAGTTATCGACGGGCATCCAACGGTCGGCCGCCTCGCGGGAGAAGGGCAGCTCGGTGTTGTGCGGGTCGGTATAGCGCAGGTAATACCAGCTGGAGCAGGTGAAGGTGTCCATGGTATCGGTCTCGCGCTTGGCCGGGCGACCGCAGACCGGGCAGGTCGTCTCGTAGAATTCCTTGCACTCGGCGAGGGTCTCGCCGGCACCCAGGTCCAGGTTCTCGGGCAGCGTCACCGGCAGCTGGTCCTCGGGCACGGGCACGATGCCGCAGTGCTCGCAGTGGATGGCCGGGATGGGGTTGCCCCAGTAGCGCTGGCGGCTGATGAGCCAGTCGCGCAAGCGGAACTCGACCTTGCGACGGCCGCAGCCCATGGCCTCGAGGTCGGACACGATGGCAGCCTCGCCCTCGGAGTGCTTACCGCCGCGCATGCCGGTGTACTTGCCGGACTGGACGAGCGTGCCCTCGGCAGCGTGGGCACAATCCCAGTCGACGGTCTCGGCATGGAAGGTATCGATGGTCTCGCCGCTGGCCTCGACGGCAGCGCGGTCGTCATCGTCCAGGATGATCGGCACAATAGGCAGATCGTACTTGCGGGCGAACTCAAAGTCACGCTGGTCGCCGCAGGGAACGGCCATGACGGCGCCGGTGCCGTAGTCGGCAACGACATAATCGGCAACCCACACGGGGACCTTCTCGCCGTTGACGGGGTTCACCACGTAGCGGCCGGTAAAGGCACCGTGCTTCTCAAGGGTGCCCTGGGCACGCTCGACGGCAGAGATATGCTTGGAATCCTCGACGATCTTGGTGACGGCCTCCTCGTACTCCGTGCCCTCGACGAGCTCGTGCAGGCGCGCGTACTCGGGAGCCAGGACAAAGAAGGAGACACCGAAGAGCGTGTCGGCACGCGTGGTAAAGACGGTGATCTTACCCTCGTCACCCTCGATGGGCTCGCCATCCTTGTCGCACAGGGTAAAGTCGACCTCGGCGCCCTCGGAGCGGCCGATCCAGTTGGCCTGCATCTGCTTGACGCGCTCGGGCCAGCCGGGGAGCTTCTCCAGGTCGTCGAGCAGCTCCTGGGAGTACTCGGTGATCTTGAAGTACCACTGCTCAAGATCGCGCTTCTCGGGCTCGGTGCCGCAGCGCCAGCACTTGCCCTCGGTAACCTGCTCGTTGGCCAGAACGGTCTTGCAGTTGGGGCACCAGTTCACCGGGTTCTTCTTACGGTAGACCAGGCCCTTTTCCCACATCTTCTCAAAGATCCACTGACCCCAGCGGTAATAGTCGGGGCTGCAGGTCTTGACCATGCGATCCAGATCGTAGGAGAAGCCCATGCGCTTCATCGTGGCAAGCGCCTGATCCATGTTCTTATACGTCCAGGCGGCAGCCTGCGTGTTGTGCTTGATGGCGGCATTCTCGGCAGGCAGGCCAAAGGCGTCAAAGCCGATGGGGTGCAGCACGTCGTAGCCGCGCATGCGGGCCTGACGGGCCATGGCATCGCCGATGGTATAGTTGCGCGCGTGGCCCATGTGCAGGTCGCCCGACGGATACGGGAACATCTCGAGCACGTACTTCTTGGGCTTACTGTCGTCGGTGTCGACGGCAAAGAGGTTGGAGTCCTCCCAGGCCTTCATCCACTTGGACTCAATGGCCTGCGCGTCGTAGGCAGGGATCTCGTCCTTATGATCTGTGCAATCGCACATATCAGCTCCTTTAATCTTAGCTGGGGTCGGTCGGCTTGGCTTTGTTCGCTACTGCGGACAGTCCTGCGCAAGACGAAGAGCACATTTAGTGCTCTTCTTTGCGTGCGGAACTTGTAGCGAACAAAGCCAAGCCGACCGACCCTAAGGTTAACTTGACTGATGATAGCAAATACGACAAGCGAGATGCCTGCGACTTGCAGGCATCTCGCTTTATCTAAATAACGTGGTTGAAACTCAACCTTTATGTGAGGCTCTTACCTTATCGATAAGATACGGACTGCTGAGAATCCTTCACGACTACGTCGTGGGCGCCGCCTTCGACGATGGAGGTCGAGCTGACCAGGGTCAGGCGTGCCTTTTCCTGGAGCTCGGAGATCGAGAGGGCACCGCAGTTGCACATCGTGGACTTGACCTTGTAAAGCGTGCCGCCCACGCCGTCCTTGAGGGAGCCGGCGTACGGGACGTAGGAGTCGACGCCCTCGACGAAGCTGAGCTTCGCGGCGCCGCCCAGGTCGTAGCGCTGCCAGTTGCGGGCACGCGCGGAACCCTCGCCCCAGTACTCCTTCATGTACTGGCCGTTGACGTTGACGCGCTCGGTCGGGCTCTCGTCAAAGCGGGCGAAGTAGCGGCCCAGCATCATAAAGTCGGCACCCATGGCAAGGGCGAGCGTCATGTGGTAGTCGTAGACGATACCGCCGTCGGAGCACACGGGCACGTAG
>CAJMPF010000265.1 GCA_905215195.1 uncultured bacterium
CCGCCGAGCCCGTGCTCGAGGTCGCCGATGGCTCCATCGACTTTGACCACGTGAGCTTTAAGTATTCCGCGCATGCGAAGCGCCAGGCGCTCGACGATATCGACCTGCACATTAAGAGCGGCGAGACCATCGGCATCATCGGCGGCACCGGCTCGGCCAAGTCCACGCTTGTAAACCTCATCGCCCGCCTGTACGACGCCACCGAAGGCACCGTGCGCGTGGGCGGCGTGGATGTGCGCGACTACGACTTGGACGCTCTGCGCCACCAAGTGGCCATGGTATTGCAGAAAAACGTGCTGTTTAGCGGCACGATTGCCGAGAACCTGCGTTGGGGCGACCCGAACGCCACCGACGAAGAGGTCCGCGAGGCGGCACATCTGGCCTGCGCCGACGAGTTTGTCGATGGCTTCCCCAAGGGCTATGACACCTGGATCGAGCAGGGCGGCTCCAATGTCTCGGGCGGTCAGAAGCAGCGCCTGTGCATTGCGCGTGCCCTGCTGCGTCGCCCCAAGATTTTGATCCTGGACGACTCCACCAGCGCCGTCGACACCAAGACCGACGCCAAGATCCGCGCAGGGCTGGCAAGCTATCTGCCCAACACGACCAAGCTCATCATCGCCCAGCGCATTAGCTCCGTGCAGGATGCAGACCGCATCATCGTCATGGAGGGCGGCCGCATCGCGCAGATCGGCAACCACGATGAGCTGCTCAAGACGAGCGAGATCTACCGCGAGACCTTTACCTCGCAAAACAAGATGTCTGCCGAGGGCGAAGAGGCCGTCGAAGCCGACACCGAGGCATCCGCAACACAAGCTCAGACCCAGGAAGGAGGCGAGGCACATGAGTAAGGCAACGACCGCCGAGCGCGCGCTCAACCGCAAGGGCGGCACCATGTCGCGCCTCATCAAGACGCTCTTTGGCTTCTACCCCGTGCTTTTGCCCCTCGTCGTCGTCGGCGTGGTGCTCTGCGCCATCATCAACTCCATCGGCGCGACCTTCCTTCAGAGCGCCCTGCAGATTATTAGCGAATCGTGGCAGTCGGGCGATTGGGAAGCTGCACAGCCCAAGATCGCACAGCTCGTGACCACCCTCGCCTGCATCTACGGCGTCGGCATCCTGTCCTCGCTGTTCTGGAACCGCGCCATGGCCATCGTCACGCAGGGCTCGCTCGAGAAGCTGCGCGAGAAGATGTTCAACCGCATGCAGGACCTGCCGATCCGCTACTTCGACACGCACCAGCGCGGCGACATCATGAGCCATTACACCAACGACATCGACACGCTGCGCCAGATGATCAGCCAGTCGCTGCCCAACCTGCTCATGACGACCATCGTCATCGTCACGGTGTTCTTTATCATGCTGTACTACAGCGTTTGGATGTGCCTGGTCATTGTGGCAGGCGTCGCCTTTATGACCTTTATGACCAAGCTGCTCGGCTCCAACTCCGCGCGCTTCTTTATTGCGCAGCAGACCGAGCTCGGCGTGGTCGAGGGCCATATCGAGGAAGTCATGAACGGCCAGAAGGTCGTCAAGGCATTCTGCCACGAGTCTGCCGCCGAGGCCGATTTTGACGAGCGCAACGAAAAGCTCTTCGAGGTCTCGCAGAAGGCCAACATGTACGCCAACATCCTCATGCCCATCCTTATGAACCTGGGAAACCTGCTCTACGTGCTGGTCGCACTGGCAGGCGGCATTTTCCTGGCGCTGGGCGTGCCCAACCTGAGCATCTCGGGCATGGCACTGTCCATCGTCGTCGTGGTGCCGTTCCTCAACATGACCAAGCAGTTCTGCGGACAGATCGGCCAGATCTCGCAGCAGATCAACGCCGTGGTCATGGGCCTCGCCGGCGCCGACCGCATCTTTGAGCTCATCGACGAGGAGCCCGAAGCCGACGAAGGCTATGTGACGCTCGTCAACGCTCAGGTGAACCCCGACACCTGGCAGCTCGAGGAGGCCGACCACCACACCGGCATGTGGGCGTGGAAACATCCGCACCGCGCAACCGGCGAGATCGAGTACGTGCCGCTGCGCGGCGACCTGGTCATGGACAACGTCGACTTTGGCTACACGCCCGACCACGAGGTGTTGCACGGCGTGTCCGTGTTTGCCAAGCCGGGCCAGAAGGTCGCGTTTGTCGGCGCCACCGGTGCCGGTAAGACGACCATCACCAACCTCATCAACCGCTTCTACGACATCGCCGACGGCAAGATCCGCTACGACGGCATCAACGTCAACAAGATCCGCAAGGCCGACCTGCGCCGCTCGCTGGGCGTGGTGCTGCAGGACGTGAACCTGTTCACCGGCACCGTGATGGATAACATCCGCTACGGCAACCTGGATGCGACCGACGAGGAGTGCATCGCGGCGGCAAAGCTCGCGGGCGCGGACGACTTTATCACCCGCCTGCCCGACGGCTACGACACGATGCTCACCGGCAACGGCGCGCAGCTGTCGCAGGGCCAGCGCCAGCTGA
>CAJMPF010000266.1 GCA_905215195.1 uncultured bacterium
CTTGGCGTACACAAGTCCGCCCACCACATAAGGAGTACGGCCGCTTGCCGCCAGGCCAACGACAAGATCCTTGTCCGAGAGTCCACGCTCCCGCAGGTCGCTCGCGCCAAGCTCCTCGCTGTCTTCGGCACCTTCGACAGCCTTGGTAAACGCCGTCTCGCCTCCGGCAATGAGCCCGACAATCAGATCGGGTGACACGCCAAACGTGGGCGGACACTCCGAAGCGTCGAGTACGCCCAGACGACCGCTGGTGCCTGCGCCCATGTAAAAGACGCGCCCGCCGCGCTCGAGTGTCTCAGCAGCCCAGTCGATTGCTGTGGCAACCTGGGGCAACACTTTCGTGACCGACTGGACGGCACGAAGATCCTCATCGTTCATCGTCGTGACGATTTGCAGCGATGTCATCGTATCGAGGTCCATTGACCTTTGATTACGCTGTTCGGTCGTGAATTTTGTTAAATCGAGCATTTCATTCACCTCATCTTTCCTGTTTCTCGATGTAGTTTTGCTTAATGACATGCGTCGCCCGTTCGTAGTCGCTGGCAACGTAAGCAGCGTACAGGGCATCGACAACCATAAGCTGGGCCATACGCGAAGCCATGGCACCGCTGCGGACCAAGGGTTCACTCGCAGCGACGCCGAGCACGGCATCGGCCATGGTGGCAAGCTTGGATGATCCATCTACTTTGGTAACGGCCACGACGGGACAGTTGTGACGTTGAGCCTCGGCGGTGCAGTCCAGCACCTCTTGCGTCAAGCCCGAGTAGCTAAAGGCGATTGCCATATCGCCCTCATGCATGTTCTTGGCACACAAGAGCTGATCATGCCAGTCGTCGTACAGATGGCACTCTTTGTCGACACGCATGAGCTTTTGTGCCAGATCGTGTGCAACCAAGCGAGAAGCACCAATACCGAACAGATTGACCGCGCGTGCCCGCTTAAGACGGGCCGCGCATCGCTCCAAGACGGTGTAATCGAGCGTTCGCGCCGTCGCCTCGATCGTACGCACGTTGCTTTTCATCACCTTCCCCACGATACGTTCGACGCTGTCGTCCATGGAGATGTCCTCGAGGGCTACGTCTTTCTTGTCACCTAAGAGCGCCAGCTCGGCAATCAGTTCGCGCTGGAACTCCTTGTAGCCCGCAAAACCCAAACGCTTGCAAAAGCGCAAAATGCTCGAGGGCGAGGAGAACGTGACATCGGCAAGACCGCGGACGGACAGCCCGACCACCTCGTGCGGATGAGCGCTTACATATGCGATGACATTGCGTTCCGCCGGGCTCGCGCTGAGCTCACGCTCGCGAAGCCGCAAAAGCAATCCGTTTGCCATCTCAAACACCTCCGTTGAGAAGAATTAAAGACCAACGAACGATTCGTACCGGATACAAACAGCTTTTGCGGTACATTGTGCCGCATCGTGGCGCACAAAGGGCGAGCGTTCTACCGCTCGCCCCTCAAATCCGACCGCTCGGAAATACGCGCGACACAAAATGATTCATCGAGGTCGCATTATTCGTAACAGAGTTGTTAACGGCGTCTCGCATGGGCGCCGATGGGACAGGTCGCGCGCTTATCCAAGCACACCGCCGCCAACGAGGCAAACAGCCCAACAAAGAAGAACTCTACGGTATGGGCGACACGACGGATGTTGGTGCCCGTCCACATGCGAACGGGGGCAAGCGGGTCGGGGTGGGCGGCGGAAGCCGCTGAGTCCGCATCCCCGGCTCCTCTACTCCGTCTCGCGCATCCAGCGATCGAAGGTCCCCACGCACACGCCTAGGCGCTTTGCCGCCTGACTCCGGGTAATATTGCCCGCCTCATAGATATCGCGCACTCGTTCAAATTGCGGAGGGCACGGCTTGCGGGGTCGACCAAAACGCACGCCGCGCCCGCGCCGCCGCGATTCCCTCCGCCTGACGACGGTGGATGTTCTCTCGTTCCACCTGCGCCACATAGCTCAACAACTGTAAAACGATATCGGCGATCAGCGTGCTGGTCACATCCGATCCGCCGCAATCTCTCGCACGCGTATCGAGCAACGGCATGTCCAGCACAACGATGTCCGCACCAAGTTCCTTGGTTATACGACGCCATTCCTCGAGTATCTCGCTGTAGTTTCGGCCCAGTCGATCGATGGAAAGCACCACCAACACGTCGCCGGAAGCCAAGGCGTGAAGCAATTCCCGATACTGTGGGCGATCAAAGTCCTTACCGCTCGCACGGTCGGCAAAGACATTCGCCGGCTCCACGCCATAGGCGCTCAGCGCATCCAACTGGCGATTCAAATTTTGATCGCGCGAGCTCACTCGCGCATACCCATATACCGTTGCCACAACATCCCCGCTCTCTCGTAAACCTGCCAAATAGGGACAGGTTTGTTTTGGTAGGTCCTATCTCCCAAAAGCATATGAAGAAGCGGCCGAGCCCATGGCAGGGCAATCAAGAGACGCGCAAAGAGGGCGGCCCCGAA
>CAJMPF010000267.1 GCA_905215195.1 uncultured bacterium
AGCCGCTCCTTCCATACCAATGACAAGGTCGGTACCGCTGCCGCCTACGTGTCCACGGGCGACTGTGTGGCCGGTTTTGTCTACAGCTCCGACATCTTCCGCTACGACGGCATCGAGGAGGCCTTCGTGTGCCCCGAGGATTCGCACAAGCCCATCGTGTACCCGGGTGCTGTTGCCGATGGCTCCGAGCACGCTGACGAGGCCAAGGCGTTCATCGACTTCTGCCTGTCCAACAAGAAGGCGCAGAAGATTTGGGCCAAGTACGGCTTTGAGCTTTCCGCGTAGTGCGGATTGGCGCGATAATTCCATCGTTTTGTGTTTCACTCCGTCCTTGTATTCGCTTGGAGCTTTTCGTGCTTAATAGATTCCGCATGCTTGTCGCCTGTGCTTTGACCTTCGCGCTTTGCTGGGTGCCGGGATTTGCGTTTGCTGGAGACGTTGAGGACGGGGCCCAGGTTGCTGCGACCGCCCATGGGCTTTCCTATGGGATCGAGGGTTTTGAGCGGTTGGCCAAGGGGACCGCTCGTGCCATGGAGGGCCAGCCTGAGGGCTACCGGTTTCCCGTTGACGAGGACGTGGACCTTGTAGTGGCGCCCGCTGCCGATCGCGTTGTGGTGTGGATATCGCCCAAGGCGGTCGAGAAGTATGAATTGGATCCGCAGGATAACGACTGCGTATCGGGTCTCAAGGCCCTCGTCTGTAAGCTCGACAGCTCAAACTGCATGGGAGGTGCGCAGCTAGGGGACGTGGATCTTCCTTGGTATGTCACGGCGGAAACAACGTTTGATGCCGGCGGGTATACTTATAGCTTTGACGAGCGCGGTGCGGATGGGGACCGCTATGTTGTGATTGCATCGGCCTCGGGTGATGCCAAGGGCGGCGCGCGTTGGCTTGATAGCGCTCAAATGGTAGAGGCATCGTCCGTCGTGTTGCGGGATGAGCAGGGGCCCTTGACCTCTCTGGCTTCCTTTTTGGGCGACATCGACTATCGCCCGTTTTGGGTGTCCATAAAAACGAGCGGCCTTGCCCTGCTGATCTCCTTTGCGCTGGGCCTGTTTGCCGCGTGGAAGACTATGGGTACCTCGAGTCGCATCAAGGGCCTGTTCGACTCGGTCTTTACCATCCCGATGGTGCTGCCGCCCACGGTCTGCGGCTTTCTGCTCCTCATGCTGTTTGGCCGCTCGACCGGGGTGGGCCAGTGGCTCATTGCGCACGGCATCTCGATCGTCTTTACGTGGCCGGCGGCGGTGATCTCTGCCGTGGTGGTGTCGTTCCCGCTCGTCTATCGTACGGCACTCGGAGCCTTCGAGAGCCTCGACACGCAGATGCTCGACGCGGCGCGCACGCTGGGCTGGTCCGAGCGTCGCATCTTCACCAAGCTTATGATGCCGCTTGGCTGGCCCTCGATTGCCGCCGGCACGGTGCTCGCCTTCGCGCGTGCCATGGGCGAGTTTGGTTGCACCCTGTTCTTTGCGGGCAACTACGCCGGCATTACTCAGACCATCCCCATCGCCATCTACTTTGAGTGGATGGGCGGCAACACGTCGGTGGCGCTCTTTTGGGTCATCGTCGTAATCGTGTTCAGTTTCCTGGTCATCCTGTTCATCAATATGTACACCGCTCATTCGCAAAAGTATCGCGAGCGGGGCCTTTCCCGTGCGGAGCGCAAACAGGCCAAGCAGCTGGGCGGCCAGACCGATTCGCTCGACCCAGTCGGCGGCGATGCACTGCGTATCGATCTCGAGGCGCTGGCTGAGCTTATGCGCGATGATGCGGCGCCGCAGGGAGGTCGATAGGTCATGTCACTCGTTTTGGATATCAAAAAGCACTATCCCGGGTTTATGCTCGACATGCAGCTTGAGGCCGGCGAGGAGCGTGTGGCGCTGCTCGGTGCCTCGGGTTGCGGCAAGAGCTGCACACTGCGCTGCATTGCCGGTGTGGAGACGCCCGACGAGGGCAAGATCGTTGTCAACGGCGTGACCTTTTTTGACTCGGCGGCGGGCATCGACCTGTCGCCCCAGGAGCGAAAATGCGCCCTGTTGTTCCAAAACTATCAGCTGTTTCCCAACATGACGGTGGCCGATAACGTATGCGCCGGTGTAAAGGACGCGGGTGACGCCGCCGCGCGTAAAAAACTCGCCGAGCGTTATCTGAGCATTTTCGGTCTAGCCGATTTTGCCGACCGCTATCCCGCGCGACTCTCGGGCGGTCAGCAGCAACGTGTGGCGCTTGCCCGCATGGTGGCGGCACACCCGGGCATCTTTATGTTCGACGAGCCCATGAGCGCACTCGATGCGTATCTTAAGAGCGCGCTCGAGCAAAACATGCTCGACCTGTTCGATGTGTGCAACCGCACCGTCCTCTACGTGAGCCACGATATTGACGAGGCATGCCGCCTGTGCAAGCGCATTTGCGTGATGCATAACGGACATATGGAGGAGATCGGCTCCGTCGAGGACGTG
>CAJMPF010000268.1 GCA_905215195.1 uncultured bacterium
GCAGAGAAGGGACAACCAAGGAGGCAGGTTACTGATGCGGACTAGCGCACGCCCACGACTACCCGACGGGGACTGTGTTTTCATCTCTGGTGGTTGGATTGTAGCACGTGCGAATGCGCATTGACCTCGCTGCCGGCATGCTGTGATTGGGGTCGGAATTTCGAATTCTCGATAATATGCCTACGTGCATCGCCCCTCAGTTTCGGAACTTAAAAACATCTCGAGTTCCGAAACCGAGAGGGAGCTCGCGCCGCTGCTATCCGTCAGGGATGCGTTCCCGAAGGTTCTCATCGCCCGCACGAGGCATGAACCCTATACCCGGGATGGTGTTCTCGTGCTGGACCTCGCGAGGTGGCTGCTCGGCAAGCAGGAGTTCTGAGCGTCATACGGGGATATCGCGGGATTCTGCCGGATAAGAAAAAGCCGAGGGAAACGTCCCGGCACTTGGAAGCCCTCCTGGCGGAAAACCAAATAGCCTCCGAACCTTCTGGTTCTGAGGCCTTCTTTTTGTATGTCTGCCTAAAACGACTCCTCGCCAAAGCCCCTTGAGCATCGGGCGGCATTATCGAGCGTGGGCGTTATCGTAGGTATCTTTGATCTCTTCCGGCAAATTGTCGGGAATCAGCGCCTTCAGTCTATCCTCGTTACCATCTTGGATCGCCTGCTCGTAGTACCAGCATTTGAACCTCAGCATATCCAGCGCACGGTTCATGTTTGCGATCTCCGACTCCATGTGGGCCTTCCGCTCCTCGAACATGGCCTTGCGCTGGGGGTATGTTGATGGACCCTCTGCGCACCATTCCATGAACAGGCGGATGTCCTTGATCTCCATTCCCGCCTTCTTCAGGCATTCGATGACCCGAAGCGCCTCGAGTTCTGTATCGCCGAATCGGCGAATGCCGGACGTCCGTTCCAATTCCGGGAACAATCCCTGCTTGTCGTAATAACGCAGCGTGGAAACGGGCAGACCGAACATATCTGCTACCTGTCCGATTGTGTACATGGTCCCTCCGGACGAGTCTTGAATTAACTCATTGACCTAAAGTTAGGTTTAGGTATTACCTTCATTCTCGTCAATATAAATTGGGGGCGCAAGGGGTGTTCAGTAATCGCCGGTCACCCCGCCCTTGAGCAGGCGCGACGAATGGGCATGGGAGTCTAGACGCGGCTTAGCTGCGCGGAAGCGGTTTTGTACTCAAAACCATCGACAGGAGGAATCAAACATGACGATTAAACAGACGGCGGGCAGAGATGCCCTGGGGGATTTTGCCCCCAAATTTGCACAGCTCAATGACGATGTGCTGTTCGGCGAGGTGTGGAGCCGAGAAGACAGGCTTTCCCTTCGAGACCGCAGCGTGGTGACGGTGGTTGCCTTGATGGCACAGGGGCTGACGGATTCTTCGTTCCAATACCATCTGATGTCCGCAAAGAACAATGGCGTGACTAGGGCGGAGATAGCGGAAATCCTTACGCATGTGGCGTTTTATGCGGGATGGCCCAAGGCGTGGGCGGCCTTTCGCATGGCGAAGGAGGTCTGGGCAGATGATGATGCCGCTGATGCAAGAGCTGAGCATCAAAACGAGATGGCCTTTCCTATCGGTGTCCCCAACGACGCGTTTGCGAAGTACTTTATCGGGCAAAGCTACCTCGCGCCCCTTTCCACCGAGCAGGTCGGCATTTACAACGTTACGTTCGAGCCCGGCTGCCGCAACAACTGGCATGTCCATCACGCCAAAAGCGGTGGCGGACAGATCCTCGTCTGCGTGGCCGGTCGAGGGCTTTACCAGGAATGGGGTAAACCGGCACAGGAACTGCGCCCTGGCGACGTGGTCAACATCGCTCCGGGTGTGAAACATTGGCACGGTGCGGCGCCCGACAGCTGGTTCTCCCATCTCGCGGTGGAGGTTCCGGGCGAGGAGGCCTCCAACGAGTGGTTGGAGCCCGTGGACGACGAGCAATACCTTAAAGCGACTGACAAGGAGGCTTAAACATGGAACAGTTGAATCTGACGCAGGAATGGGACAAGGTATTCCCCAAAAGCGATAAGGTTGAGCACAGCAAGGCGACCTTCCACAACCGATACGGCATCACGCTGGCGGCCGACGTCTACGTGCCAAAGAACGCGGAGGGCAAGCTGCCTGCCATCGCCGTCAGCGGTCCGTTTGGCGCGGTGAAGGAGCAAACGTCCGGCCTTTATGCGCAGAAAATGGCGGAGCTGGGCTTTTTCGCGATTGCCTTCGACCCGTCCTATACCGGCGAGAGCGGCGGCACGCCCCGCTATGTGGCATCCCCGGACATCAACACCGAGGACTTCTGCGCAGCGGTGGATTTCCTCTCCGTGCAGAATAACGTTGACACGGAGCGCATCGGCATCATCGGCATCTGCGGTTGGGGCGGCATGGCGATCAATGCCGCGGCCATCGACACCCG
>CAJMPF010000269.1 GCA_905215195.1 uncultured bacterium
CAGCCAGTGCGCGCGCATCTGCTCGCAGGTGTAGTGGTTGAGCAGGTCGTCTGCCGGCGGGGGAGGCGTCTGCGAGGACGAGCTGGCTTTTTTGCCCATGTAGAGCAGGTGATAGCAGGCGCTGACGGTGCTCTGCGTAAGGTCCCAACCCAGGGCCTCCCACATGGCTGTCTGAGCGATGCAGTAGAAATAGATGTTGTCCTGACCGATGAACTGGTAGATCTGTGCGTCGTCCGAGCACCACCAGTCGCGCCAGTCGAGCGAGCTGTGCTGGTAGGTGGGCGCGGGGACCTGCGTGGAGTCGGCAGCGGGCTCGCCCATGAGGGCGGCATCCTGGGCGGCGACACCCTCGGTCACGCCGGCGGCCTTGGCATCGCGCGCGAGCACGGTACGCGTATAGCTGATGGGCGCCCACAGGCTCTCGGGCCAGCACCAGCAGGTGACGTCGGAGACGCCGTCGCCCTCGGGCACCGGAACGCCCCAGTCGATGTTGCCGGTGATGCGGAAGGGCACGAGCGCCTTGCCGCTGCGGAAGCGCACGCCGCCGTTGGCGAGCACCGCGTGGGCGTCGTCGCGCTCCTTCCAGCTGGGGAAGGTGACGGTAAAGCTGCTCTTGTTGCCCTCGGGCTCCAGCACGGTGTGCTCGGGAAGCTGATCCTCGACGGCATCGAAGGCCTCGCGGAACTTGTTCTGGATATAGAGCTGAGCCGGCAGCAGCCACTCCTCCATAGTCTTGGAGACCACGGAACGAACCTGCGGGTTCTGGGCGAGCTTGGCGGTATAGGTCTTCATAAAGTCGAGGTAGGCCGGCAGGTCGAAGTAGAGGTTGTCTACCGGGCGCAGCTCGGGCACCTCGCCGGTGAGCTGGCTTTTGGGCGCGATGAGCTCCTCGGGCTCAAACTGGTGACCCAGGTCGCACTCGTCGGCATAAGCCTTCTCGGACTTGCAGCCCTGGATGGGGCAGCGGCCGATTACCTGACGGCCGTTGAGGAACGTGCCGGCCTTGGCATCGTAGAACTGCAGCGTGGAGCGCTTGGAGATGGTGCCCTGCTCGTGCAGGCGCTTGATAATCTCGGCGGTCACCTCGTTGTGAATCTGCGCGGCCGGCTCAAGGCCCGAGCCGCCGTAGATATCGCAGCTGATGTTGTAGTTGTTGAGGGTCGCGGCCTGGCGGGAGTGATTGGACTCGACATACTCGGCGATGGACTTGTCGTAGCCCTCGTTCTCCTTGAGCTTGCGGTAGCTCTCCATGATGGGCGCGCCATAGCAGTCGGTGCCCGAGGTGAAGATGACATTCTCGCGGCCCAGACGGTCGCGCAGGAAGCGGGCGAAGAAGTCGGCCGGGACAAAGACGCCACCGACGTGGCCAAAGTGAAGGCCCTTGTTGCCGTAGGGCTCGCCGGCGGTAACGATGGCGCGGCGAGGCCAGCTGGGACGGTCGTTCATGGAGTATTTGGATGCCATGGGACTCCTTCGCATATGGTGAGAGCGCGGCCGGGCACAAGGCCTGGCGACGCGGTGGTCAATTCGTGCATATCGTTCGACATTATCGCACATGCGGACGGGTACGTGGCAGGGGCGCTATCCTAAGATGCTATGAATGAGATTTCCAACATACATGCGTTTGAAGACGAGGATTTTCTGCACGCCTGCTTTGTGTGGGGGATGGCCGTGCTTGGCGCATTTGCCGTGTGTCTGGTGCCGGTGTTTATGCTGCTGGGCGGGCCTGCGAACTTGGATGCGGCTGACGCGGGCGGCTGGATGGCCGTCTTGGGATGGATAGTCGGCTTGGCTGCGATCTCAATGGCGTCGTTCGCCGTGCACGAGCTGGTGCACGGTGTGTTTTTTAAGCTGCTGGCGCCTGCGGGCGCGCAGGTGACCTTTGGGGCGAATCGCGAGACGGCGATGATCTATGCCTGCGCCGAGGGCGTTGTGTATTCGCGCCGGCGGTACATGGTGGTTTGCCTGGCGCCGACGGTTGTTGTGACGTCGGCGTTTGCCCTGGGGTTTGCGTTTTCGGGCTATCCGCTGCTGTGCTACCTGGCGACCGGCTTGCATTTATCGGGTTGCGTGGGCGATTGGTATTACGTGCGGACCATTTTGCGCGACCGCCGCATTGTCGCCTGCGAGGACACGTCCTTCGGCGTGCGCTTTTTTGAGTGAGGAGATGTCGATGAAGCCGTTGTTGTTGCACGCCTGCTGTGCGCCGTGCTCTCTTGAGCCGGTCCGCCTGCTGCGCGAGGAGGGGTTTGAGCCCACAATCTGCTGGACCAACCCCAATATTCAGCCGCACGATGAATGGCAGCGTCGCCTGGACGAGCTGCGCCGGTGGTGTGCCGAAGGCGGCATCGAGCTCGTCGAGGCGATGCGCGACCTGTACGAGAAGTACGGCTACTACCACAACA
>CAJMPF010000270.1 GCA_905215195.1 uncultured bacterium
AGCGCGGGATCGGCACGGTCGATACCCCACAGCTCTGCCAAGGCGACAATGACCGCCGCGGCATCCGTCGAAGGACCGCCCAGGCCGGCACACAACGGGATGCGCTTCTCGATCGTGATGCAGACGTTGGCTTCGCGACCATAATGCTCGGCCATAGCAGCGGCCGCACGATACGCCGTATTCTTTTGCATGGGAAAATCGGATGCCGGAATCGTCTGGACGGTCAGTGCCTGTGCCGGCGTAACCGTAACGGTATCGACAAGACCGACGGCTGCCATCAGGGAATCGACCTTATGGTAGCCGCGGTCGTCGCGCTCGGTATGAACCCCCAGATAGAGGTTGATCTTTGCCGGCGCGGAAAGGGTCAGGGACCAATCGGTCACCGCTAGTGCTCCTCGAGCTGATTGCCGAGCGGGGTAAAAATGTGCTCGCCGCTCTCGGGGTCGAACAGCTCGACCTGGCCGGTGAGAACATCAATATACTGGTAGGACTGACGCGACTTGCGGCCACGGCGCTCGTCGACCTCGACAATGAAGACGGCCGGATGGACGCTCTTGATGGTGCCCATGCGCTCGACGACGCGGGTGCGGCCCATGTTGGCCTTCACCTTAACGCGATCGCCCACCATATCGGTCAGCTTCTCGTGGATGTCGTCGACGTGATTGACTTCCATCTCTTCCATGAACAGGGCCTCCAGAAGGTGCAATTCAAAAAGGGGATAATACCCCTAAGATAGACAAAACTCTAATACTATAGCACCCTGCTGCCGCCGTACGCAAGTAGCTAAATAAGCCCCGTCCCAAATTGACTACTTACAGATTGTCTGTGTCCAGAACAATGGTGAATGGACCGTCGTTGACGAGGTCGACCTTCATGTCGGCGCCGAAGATGCCATGCGCTACGTGCTCAACGTCCTCGCGCACAAGCGTCAGGAAGTACTCGTAGAGCTCGTTGGCGACATCGGGGGCGCCGGCATCCGTAAACGATGGGCGGCGGCCGTGACGGCAATCGGCGAACAGCGTGAACTGCGACACCACGAGCACCTCGCCGTCGACATCGGCAAGCGCCAGATTGGTCTTGCCGTTCTCGTCCTCGTTGATGCGCAGGCCGCGGAGCTTGCCCCACAGCTTGTCGGCCTCGGCACGCGTATCGCCATGGCCCACACCCAGCAGCACCAGGTAGCCGCGTCCAATGCGGCCCACGCACTCGCCGTCGACTGTCACGCCGGCGTTGAGTACGCGCTGCACCACCGCACGCATGGTCTACTCCTCGCCCGTCAGCTTGGTGGACAGTTGCTCGAGCGCGTGGAAACGATGGCTGATGGCGTTCTTCTCGTCAGCCGTCAGCTCGGCCATGGTCTTGCCCGGCGTGTCGACCGGCAGGAACAGCGGGTCGTAGCCAAAGCCGTGATCGCCGCGGCCCTCGTGCGCGATAACGCCCTCGCAGGCGCCCTCGCCATAGGTAACCAGACCATCCGTGTCGATGAGCGCAACGACGCTCATAAAGCGCGCGGTGCGATCCTCGTCGGCCACGCCATCCAGGTTAACGAGGAGTTTGGCGTTGTTGGCGGCATCGTCGCCGTGCACGCCCGCATAGCGCGCGCTATACACACCGGGCTCACCGTCCAGCGCGTCGACGACCAAGCCCGAATCGTCGGCAATAGCCATAAGGCCCGTCTCCTCAACCGCGGCTTGGGCCTTGATGATGGCGTTCTCCAAAAACGTCGTGCCGTTTTCCTCGGGATCCTCAAAATCACCCAGCTGGCCGAGCGCCACAAAGCGCACCTCGGGCATGACCTTGCCCAAAATGGCCTCGATCTCGGTGAGCTTATGAGCGTTTCCGGTTGCCACGACGATGGTCGCCGCCGGGTCGAGGGTGTCGATGTCAATCTTCTCAAGTGCCATAACTGGCCTCCTTGTCTCTATAGCAAGCCGCGTGAGGGGCGTTTGGGCACTTGACCTCTCCCCTCTCAGGCGATCGGACCTTTCAACGCAGCATTTCAGCAGATAAAACCTGCCAAAATAAACCTGTCCCTTTTTGGCAGGTTAGGCGAGGGCTTGGCGCTGGAGCTCGATGAGCTCGGCGATGCCTTTGTCGCCCAGGTCGAGCAGGGCGTTGAGGCGTTTGCGGTCGAAGGGCGCCTGCTCGCCGGTGCCCTGGAGCTCGATCATCTCACCGGTGTCGGTGGCGACGAGGTTCATGTCGACCTCGGCATGGCTGTCCTCGGAATAATCGAGGTCAAGCAGCGTATTGCCGTCGACAACGCCCATGGAGATGGCAGCCACCTGACCGATAACCGGGATGCGCTCGATCTTGCCCGCCTCGATGCGGGACAGGTCCAGAATGTCGTTGATGACGGACAGCAGATGCTGGGACAGGTCCTCCGCCCGGGTCAGATACTC
>CAJMPF010000271.1 GCA_905215195.1 uncultured bacterium
GCGATGAGCGACGCGAGCCATGGCCAGGTACATACCGACCTCGGAGCACTCGCCCTCAAAGTTGGCGCGCAGGTCGGCAACGATGTCCTCGGAGACGCCCTTCATCTTGGCGACGCCCACGACGTGCTCGGCAGCCCACTCGAGCTGACCCTCTTCCTGCTTCAGGAAACGAGAACCGGGAACGCCGCACTGGGGGCACTTAAAATCCTCGGGCAGCTGGTCGCCGTCGAACTCTTCCACATAACCGCAAACGGGGCAAACAAACTTCATAATTCGATCCTTTCGATCGATGGCGATTGCGCGCTCGTCCGGTCCCGTAAGGGCCCTCTCCGGACGTGCGTCTTGACGAGTTCTATTATCCATAAATGCAACCAAATGTGAAGCCTATTAGGAATGATTTTTAATAAAACATTTTTGAGATATGAAGATGTTGATTGATTAACGATTGACAGGCCGTCTTTGACCGTTGCTGAGTACAATCGGTCGAGCAAATGTTGACCAATCAACAAATGAAGGAGTTTCCTTTATGCATCTAGCCCGTCGTGCCTGGTGCCGAACATATCAGACGGTTTTTCGCATTGCATTGCCGATCCTGCCCTATACCGAGCCGCGCATTTTAGAGCATGCCGAGGATGTGCCCGCGGTGCTTCAAAAGCGCTCGATCCAGAAGGTCCTTATCGTGACGGATCCCGGCATTGCACGTTTGGGACTCACGGCATCACTCGAGCGTGCGCTTACGGCTCAGGGGATTGGCGTTACGGTCTATGCCGAAACGCGTGCGAATCCCACGGTCTCAAACGTGGAAGAAGCGGCGTCCCTGTATCGAGAGAGCGCCTGCCAGGCCATTATCGGCTTTGGCGGTGGCTCGGCCATGGACTGTGCCAAGGGCGTGGGCGCACGCATTGCGCAGCCAAACAAGCCCATCAACAAGATGCGCGGCCTGCTGCGGATTCATCGTCGCCTGCCGCTGCTCATCGCCGTTCCCACTACCGCCGGTACGGGAAGCGAAGTCACGCTTGCGGCGGTAATTACCGATGACGGGACGCACTACAAATACCCCATTAACGACTTTGTGCTCATCCCGCGTTTTGCAGTCCACGACCCCGAGTTTACGTGCGGCTTGCCCGCTTCCATTACGGGGCAGACGGGCATGGACGCCCTGACGCATGCCGTTGAGGCCTTTATCGGGCGAAGCACCACGCCCTATACGCGCAAGATGGCGCGACAGGCGGTGCAGCTTATCCACGACAATTTGCTCGAGGCCTATGAGCATGGTGACGACATGCGCGCTCGTCGCAATATGCTTTCGGCGGCGTATAAGGCGGGCGTTGCGTTTACCCGCTCCTATGTCGGATATGTGCATGCCATCGCGCACAGTCTGGGCGGCCGATACGGAATTCCGCACGGTTTGGCCAACGCGATCATCCTGCCGCACATGCTTCGCGCTTATGGTGACGCCGCCGCCCCCAAGCTTGCCGATCTTGCTCGCATGGCGGGCATTGCGCCGGCTACCGCGCAGGATAGTCTTGCGGCCGAGGCCTTTATCGATTGGGTCGACCGCATGAACGAGATCCTGGGAATCCCCAAATATGTCTCGGGTATTCGCCGCTCCGATATTCCGCAAATGGCGGCACACGCCGATGCCGAGGCCAATCCGCTGTACCCCGTTCCGCTTTTGATGGACCGCTTGGAGCTCGAGCGTATGTACGAGGTCGTCGCGGGTGGTATGTTTGAGGACGAGAACTAGGAGGGTGCCATGAACACCGAGGAAATTGCGCGCATCGTCGGCGATCAGCGCACTTACTTTAAAACGCACGCTACGTTTGATGTTGATGCCCGACGTCGCGCGCTCGTGAGTTTACGCGATGCGGTGCGGGCGCACGAGGCCGATATTGCCCATGCACTCAAGACCGATTTGGGAAAGTCGCATGACGAGGCATATATGTGCGAGATCGGCACGTCGCTTTCCGAGATTCGTCATCAGATCGCTCACGTGGCTCGATGGAGTCGTCCGCGCCTGCGTCCGTGTGACCTTGCCAACGCCGTGAGTGTGTGCAAAACGCAAGCCGTGCCCTATGGCGTCACGCTCATCATGGCTCCGTGGAACTACCCGTTTTTGCTAACACTCGAGCCGCTCGCCGGCGCCCTTGCCGCGGGCAATACCGTGGTCATCAAGCCGAGTGCCTATGCTCCGGCATCGAGCGCGGTGCTCAGGCAGATTTGCGAAGAAGCATTTGATCCGCGCCTGGTGACGGTCGTCGAAGGCGGGCGTGCCGAGAATAAGGCGCTGCTCGATGAATGTTGGGACAAAATCTTCTTTACCGGTAGTGTTCCGGTCGGCAAGCTCGTCATGGAGCGCGCGA
>CAJMPF010000272.1 GCA_905215195.1 uncultured bacterium
GATGCCAATCTCCATGTACTCGTCCACGTCGAGCGGAATCGAGATAATGCCGGGGCCGTTGAGCTCGTGGCTGATCACGCCCGAGCATACCGTGTAGCCGTTGAGGCCCATGGCCAAATTGAACAACGTCGCACGGTCGCGCACGCGGATATTTTTGCGACGCTCGAACGTCGAGGTCAGCTCCTCGGAATAGTAAAACGAGTTGTAGCTGCCCTGCTCGTAGGACAGGAACGGGTAGTCTTCCAGATCCTCGAGCGTCACGCTGGAGCGGTCCGCCAGCGGATGGTCGGCGCAGACGAAGACATGCGGCGTGGCGCAGAAGAGTCCTTCGAACACGAGCTCGTTGGCCACCAGCATGCGCTCGATGACCTCGCGGTTATGCTCGGATAAGTACAGGATGCCCAGTTCGCTTTTCATATGCGCGACATCCTCGATAATCTCGTGAGTCTGCTCCTCGCGCAGGGTGAAGTCGTAACGCGCGGCATCGAACTCGCGGATCACGTCGACAAACGCGTTGACGGCAAAGGAATAATGCTGGCAGCTCACACTAAAGTGCGGCACCTGCTCGGATGCGCCCTTGTACTTGCCCTCGAGCAGGTCGGCCTGGTCGAGCACCTGTCGCGCGTAGCCCAAGAAGGTCTCGCCCTCCTCGGACACAATGACGCCCTTGTTGGTGCGCTCAAAGATGTGCACGCCCATCTCGTTTTCGAGATCGCGAATCGACGCGGTAATCGAAGGCTGCGACACAAAGAGCCGGCGCGAGGCTTCGGTAATGCTGCCGCATTCGGCAACTTTGACGACATATCTGAGCTGCTGGAGCTTCATGGCTGTCTCCTTAGCTGTTCGTGAGATTCGCGTCGGCAGTACCCGGCAGGCGCATAAACGGCGGCATCTCCCCCGTCGCGGCGCAGGCGGCAATCTGGTGCAGAGCCCCGGCGACCGCATCGTCTGCCGCAGCGCCGATATGCCAGCGCGCGGCAGCAGTGACGGCCTCGTTGGCATTGGCGACTGCAACGGAGTTGGGAACGGCATCGATCATGGGCAGGTCGTTATCGGAATCGCCGAATACGGCCACCTCGTCGGGCGTCAGGCCCAAAGCGCGCGCCAGCTCCAGCGCAGCGCAGCCCTTGTCCCAACCGGCCGGAAGGATGTCAAACAGGCGCACACGGTTGTTGGGAAACACAAGCGAGAGTTCCGGCACCTCAGCGGCAACGCGCTCGCGTAGCTCCGCGAGCTCCTCACGCGAACGGGCACTCCAAATATTCGCCTTGAACACCGGCGCGTCATCGACGACGGGACGGCACGGGGCCTCTTCGCCTTTGAGCCACGCGTTGCCGCCCGACTCCATGGCGCGACGAACGCGCTCGGGGTCGCTCGTCACACAATAGGCATCGTTGCCCCAAAAGTCATCGCCCAGGCTATAGACCTTCAGATAGGTATCGTCGGTCTCTTGCTCAAGATAGTCGGCAAGACGCATGAGGGCACCGTTGTCGCTCGCACGGGAGGCAACAACCTCGCCGTCGACAAACATCACCTGGCCGTTACAGAACGCGCCAGTCGAAAAACACTCGGAACGATTTTTGAACATCCAGCCCATCGCGGACGGCTGACGACCCGAAACCGGACCAAAGTGCAGACCCGCCGCCTGCATGGCATGAATACCCTCAATGGCGTAGTCGCTGGCGCCGTCATGCCCGGCTGGAATCAGCGTATCGTCCATATCGGTCAGCACAAGTTTGATCATAGAGTCCCCCAGTCATTTTCATCGTAACCATTGTAACGGTGCGCTAGTATAGGGAACAACAGATTCGATGCGGGAGTGCCGGCGGTGCAAACCACAAGGCTGAGAGGGCATGGGGCCCAATCCTTTGAACCTGTCAGTTAATGCTGGCGTAGGGAGCATGCCGCCTTTACAGGGGCGCTGTCTATGCACAGCGCCCCTTTTCTATGCCAAGGAGGCATGTGCAGTGATTGATTCGGAACAGCTTAAGCAACATGTGATCAAGGCCGTGGAGGAGATTCACGCCACCAATCCGATGGCCGGCTCCATCACCAACACGGTGACGATCGACTTTGTCGCCAACGCACAGCTCGCCGTGGGCGGATCGGCCGCCATGGTCTATCTGCCCGACGAGGGCGAGGCGCTCGTTGCCGGCGGCGGCGCCATCTATCTCAATATGGGCACGCTCTTCCCCATCTACGAGCAGACGATTCCCCGCGCGGCCAAGGCGGCACACGACGCCGGCAAGCCCTGGGTGCTCGATCCGGTGGGCCTGGGTATCGGTAGTCTGCGCACCCAGCTGGTAAACGAGCTCAAGCAGTACAAGCCCGCCATCGTGCGTGGCAACGCCTCCGA
>CAJMPF010000273.1 GCA_905215195.1 uncultured bacterium
CATTGGGCGTGAGTGGCGCAACGGGCCTAGTCAACATCAATACGGCAAGCGCGGCAGAGCTGCAGACGCTCTCGGGCATCGGCCCCTCCATGGCCCAGTCGATTATCGATGAGCGTACAAAGAACGGTGCTTTTGCCTCAGTCGATGACCTGATGCGCGTATCGGGAATCGGTGAGAAGAAGCTCGCCAAAATCAAAGATTGCATCTGCGTATGAGTGCGACCGAGCGCGAGCGTGTGATGCCTCCGCGGCCCCTGCTTCCGTGGACGATGGCCTTGTGTGCCGGCATGTGCATGAGCTGCGCCTTGGTGCTCAACGTGGCCGCTGATGTGCTGCTGAGGGAGCGGGCGCCGGCGGTCGGGCTGCTATGGGCCATTCCCGTTGCGGCGGCGGTATTCGTTGTGCTGGCTCAATCTTGTGCGCGGCTTGCCCCTTTGAAGCGGTGGTTGTATGCCGCGTCCGTCGGTCTCGTGGCGGGAGCGGTCGTCTCGGCGTGGTGGGCTGTGGGTGCGCTCAGCGCCTCGAAGGCGCTCGACGGTCGAGCGGCAAGCGGCCTCGAGTTTATCGTGCAAGGCGATCCATCCATAAACGACGACGTGTATTCCTATACCTGCGAGGCACGCGCGGACGGTAAGAACTTGGCAACGGTTCGCCTATCGTGCGACCGCGAGCTCAAGGTCGGGGCGCACGTGCGTGTTATCGGTCGCGTTTCACGTTTTGAGAACGATGCGTATGGACGATCGCGCGTGCTCCGAGGCGAGATGCGCAAGGTTAAAGTCGTTCGGATTGTGTCGGCCGATGAGGGCTCTCCGGGACCGCTGCTTCGGCTGCGAAATGGGCTGCTTGCGTCCATCGCGCCTGCGACCGACCCGGCGCGTGCACTCATAGCCGGTGTCGTCTGCGGTCGTTCGGCCGAACTGCGCGCCCAGCCGGCGGGCGACTGGTTTTCGGTGACGGGAACGGCGCATCTTATAGCCGTCTCGGGCAGCCATTTGGCTATCGTGGGGTTTGTAATCGAGGGTGTATTGCAAAAGACTCGGTGTTCGCGTGGTCTTCAGCGGGCGATATTGGCGATAACGCTTGTGGGCTACGCTGCCTTTACGGGCGCGTCTCCCTCGGCCGTGCGCGCGTGCTGCATGGTGTTCGCGACGCTTGTCGTAAACGGCGCGGGGCGTCGCCGGCACGGCGCATCGGCACTCTTCGTAACCATGTCCATCTTTGTGCTACTGCGACCGACGGTGCTGTTCGATATGGGCTTTCAGCTTTCATGTGCCAGCGTCTTTGCCATTCTGTGCTTTTGCCCCTATGCGACCTACGCTTTGGGTGAGCTGGGTGTGCCATCGGGCGTTGCCAGCATGCTTTCCGTCACGCTGTGCTCGCAACTGGCGACTCTTCCCATTACCATTCCCGCCTTCGGTACGTTCTCGCTCATTGCTCCGTTGGCAAATGCGGTCATCGGTCCGGTGGTGAGCGTACTGCTTGCTGTGTCCATCGTGCTGGTTCCCTTTTCGCTCGTGGGACCGTTGCGGACTTGGGCGCTCGTTGTGCCCATGATTGCCGCCCGTTGCGCGCTGTTCTTCGAGCAGCTGTTTGCCGCCGTGCCTGGTGCATCTGTGAGTGTGCCGCCCGAAAGCATGTGGATTTACCTAGTGCCGTGTTTGCTGGCGGTTCTGTTGGTCTGGTGGCCGCGTCCCCGTGCACGTCCTATGGCGGTGGGGCTTGCATGCCTGGTGCTCTTGGCTGCGATTCCGTACGTCTACTGGGATCGATTCGCTCCGCCTTCGGTGACGGTGCTCGATGTGGGCCAGGCAGATGCGATTCTTATCCGCCAGGGCGACGCGGTAGCACTCGTCGACTGCGGGCTCGACGAGCGCGTGGTAGCGGCGTTGGTTCGCAATAACGTGCACCATATCGATGCCGTCTTTGTGACGCATTGGGATGAGGATCACTGGGGTGGTCTACCTGCCGTGCTCGAACAGTTTTCGGTCGGAACGATTGCCGTGGCGGCGGATGCGTTGGAGGATGCTCCTGCCGAGGTATTGAATCGACCTGGCGTTGAGTATCGGCAGGTGCGCCGTGGGGATACGGTCGACATCGGCTCATTTTGTGCCCGCGTGATGTGGCCGTTCGAGTCCGTCGATGGCGAGGGAAATGAGGACTCGCTTGTCCTGCTACTCTCTTATGTTCAGGAAGGCAAGAGCCTGCGTATGCTCCTCACCGGCGATGCCGAGCTCGACCAAGAACGGGAATTCGTGCAGGAGGTGGGGGATATCGATGTCCTTAAACTTGGGCATCACGGCTCCAAGGTTTCAGTCGATGGTGAGTTGCTGGACGTCCTGA
>CAJMPF010000274.1 GCA_905215195.1 uncultured bacterium
CCTCCTCGGCCTCGCAGGAGGCGCTCGCCAAGCAAAGCATCACCGCCAACCAAAAGACCTTCTCCAACATCAATGAGTGCTTTGAGGCGCTCGAGTCGGGCGAGGTCGATTACGTGATCTGTGATTCCACGGCTGGTGGCTACCTCGCGCGTCTGATGAGCCAGATCTCCTATGTCGGTACGCTCGAGGCGCCCTCCACGCTTGGCGTCGCAGGCCTAAGCTCTAACGATGAGCTGTGCCGTGCCGCGAGCGATGCCCTCGATGGCATCACGGTCGATGGCACGCTCGAGGCAGTCCACTGCGTCTGGTACGGACAGATGCCCTATGACCTTACCGCCAAGACCGTTTCGGGGGCCAATGTGCAGGCATCCGACTCCACGTCCAACGAGACCGAGTCCTCCGATGACGACGCCTCTGATAACAACGGCGACAGCCCGTCGTCTAGCCAGGAGGGCACCATCACCGACGATGACATCAACAAGCTCAATAGCTAGTTATTGGTAGGGGTGGCGCCTGCCATACATTGAACGAGGCACTTCTTCACGGTTTCAACACGCATAGCCGGGTCTCCCTAATAGGGGAGCCCGGCTTTTCTATTTTGGTAAAAACGGCAGGTAAAAGCTGATTTCCAGGAGAAAAACTAGCTTTGCCGACGCCTTCCTATAGCGCACTTTGCCACGGAAAAGTGCGAGACTTCGGTATGCGGTATCAAGCAGTCGTTATTCGGGTCTTTGGGAAATCGCGTGATTAAATGCACGGCAATGGGTACATAGCCAGTACAGTAAGTCCCCGAGGCAGATTGGAGCCACGTATGGATATCAAGGTTTCTGGACGCAAGACGACGGTAACCGATGCTCTGCGTGCGCATGTGGATGAGAAGATCGGCGAGGCACTCAAGGTTTTCGATATCGAGCCCATGACAGTCGACGTCGTGCTTCGCTACGAGAAGAACCCCTCGAACCCCAACCCGGCAATCGTCGAGGTTACGGTTCGTGTCCGCGGTTCGGTGATTCGCGTTGCCGAGCACGGTGCAGATATGTACGCCGCCATCGACCTCTCCGCCGATAAGGTCACCCGCCAGCTGCGCAAGTTCAAGACCAAGGTCGTGGACAACCGCCAGGGCGGTGCCAGCGCGGCGGATGTCGCACCGGTCGAGCGCGTCGAGGATCTGGCCGATCTGCTGCTGCCCGAGGAGGAGGACGACCTGCTCGTCCGCGAGAAGGTCATCGATGTCACCCCGATGACTGAGGAGCAGGCGCTGGTGCAGACCGATCTGCTGGGCCACGACTTCTACGTGTTCGAGAACGCGACGACTGGCCTTATCAATGTGGTGTATCACCGTAAGAATGGTGGATATGGCATCATCAAGCCCCGTATCGAAACACTTGACGAGTAAAATACGTTAACTTGCATGAGTTAACGGCCGGCGGTCATCCCATGCGGATGGCCGCCTTTTTTACGTAAGGAGTCGCTTTGATGGACAAGGCTGCATCTACCGGCCATTCTGACCGCTGCCGCATCGTCGTCGATACCTGCTGCGACTTTAGCCCCGAGGTCGCCGCGAACCTCGATGTCGATATCTTGGGTTTCCCCTTCATTATCGATGGCGAGGAGCGCACGGACGATATCTGGTCGAGCATGAGCCCCAAGGAGTTCTACGACCGCATGCGCGCCGGCGCTCGCGTGTCTACCTCCGCCGTGTCGCTCGGTCGCTATATCGAGTTCTTTACCGAGTGCGCCAAAGAGGGCACGCCCACGGTCTACCTGTGCTTTACCTCGGCGCTGTCGTCGAGCTACAACTCCGCGTGCCAGGCGGCGGACGCCGTACGCGCCGAGTATCCCAACTTTGAGCTGTACGTGGTCGACAACGCTCTGCCCTGCGCGACCGGTGCGCTCTTGGCGCTCGAGGCCGTGCGCCAGCGTTCGGCGGGACTGACCGCCAAGCAGCTGGTCGATTGGGCAAACGAGGCAAAAACCTACGTGCACGGCTACTTTACGCTCGAGAGCTTCGACGCACTGGCTGCCGGCGGCCGCATTCCGCCCGCGGCGGCGCAGCTCACGGCAAAGCTCGACGTCAAGCCCGAGCTCTCCTACGACCTGGCCGGCTCGCTGTCGCTGATCGGCGTCAACCGCGGCCGCAAGAAGGCGCTCAAGTCCATCCTCAAGTCGTTCCGCGAGAACTACGTGCCCGACCGCACCATGCCCATCGCCATCATGACGGCCTCGGAGACGATGTTCTCGGAAGCGATCAGCTCGATGTTGCGTTTCTGGCGGGCATATTCCGCCTCGATTGCCTTGCCGACCTCGGGATCATGCTCGGTGATAAACTTCATA
>CAJMPF010000275.1 GCA_905215195.1 uncultured bacterium
GCCTCGGCTTTCCCCTGGGCAAAATGATCAGCATGCGACGGAAGATAACGGATCATTTTCTCGCTTGCCCGTTCGCCCGTTCGCTGAACAGTTGATTGGTTTGACGTATGACGACTTCTTATAAAACGATGGTGGTAAAGATCGGTTCGTCCACGGTGGTGGGCGCCGATGGCAAGGTCAACCGCGCCTTTATCGGCGGGCTTGCCGACCAGGCCGCAGCCCTGCGCAAGCTCGGCTGGCGTCTGGTCGTGGTGAGCTCGGGCGCTATCGCCTGTGGCTATCCCGTGCTGGGCTTCGACCGCAAGCCGGTCGGCGACCTTCCGAGCCTGCAGGCCTGCGCCTCGGCTGGTCAGTGCATCATCTCGTCGGCCTACGACGAGGAGTTCCATGCGCGCGACCTGCTCACCTCGCTCGTGCTGCTCACGCGTCACGACACGGCGCGTCGCACGTCCTACCTGCACGCGCGCGACGCCCTGCTGCGTCTGGTGGAGCTGGGCGTGGTGCCGGTCGTCAACGAGAACGACACCGTTACCGTCGACGAGATCAAGTTTGGCGACAACGACACGCTGGCGGCGCTCGTGAGCTGCCTGGTTTCCGCCGACCTGTGCGTGACGCTGTCCGACATCGACGGCCTCTACACCGCCAATCCGCACGAGGATCCGACGGCCGAGTTTGTCCCGGTCGTGCATAAGATCGATGCCAAGATCATTGCCTCGGCGGGTGATTCTTCGACCTCGGTGGGTACGGGCGGCATGATCACCAAGATTCGCGCGAGCCGCATCCTGATGACGGCGGGCATTCAGAGCGTGATTTGCTCGGGCGAGGAGCCCGATGCCCTCGTGCGTCTCGCCCGCGGCGAGAGCGTGGGAACCCTGTTCGATCCGCCGGCGGAGCGCCTGGACATCGCACCCCGCAAACTGTGGATCGCGCTGGGCGACAAGGCCCACGGCTCGGTGACGGTTGATGACGGTGCTGCGAAGGCGCTGGTCAGCCGTGGCTCTTCCCTGCTTGCGGTGGGTATTCGCGAGGTCGATGGCCAGTTTGCCGAGGGCGATGTGCTCGATGTGTGCGATCCGAGCGGTATGGTCGTCGCCCGCGGTATCGCCGAGGCCGATTCGGACGTGCTGGAGCTTGCAGCCGGCCGCCGCCAGGACCAGATCGCCAGCAACCGCCTGCTCGCTAACCTGGCCGAGAAGCCGGCGATACACAGGGATAACTTGATCGTATTTGCATAAAGAAAGACAGCGCTGCGGATCGTTTCCTGCAGCGCTGTCTTTCTCGTGCCGGCACTTGGGGACGTTCCTTTTGTGCCGGCAGGTGGGGACACTCCTTTGTTAGAAGATCTGGCGCAGGTCTCCGCGGTTGAGGGCTTCGTCGAAGAGGTGCTTGAACACCACACTGCCGTGCAGACCGTCGTGCTCGAACTCGTTGGTCACCCAGGCATGCGAGTTGCCCACGCGGCTGAGCGTATCGAGCTGCAGGCCCGAATCCACGTACATGTCGTCGAAATACACCGCGGCCTGGAGCGGCACCTCGTTGCAGGCCAGGCGCTGCGGGTCGTAGATCTTGTCCCAGCTGGTGTCTTCCATCAGCAGGTCCATGGCGGGCTTAAACGGCTTAAGCTCGGGCATCTGCTCAAACATCCACGGGAACATGGCCTCGCCGGTAAACATGAGCGGGCGCGCGAGCGTGTCGAACTCGGCACGATGGGCCTTCTCCTCTGCTGCGGCCCAGCGAATGGGCATGGTGTCGCCGTCGGCGTATATGAATTCCTGTAGCGTCCAGTACAGCGGATTCGTGCGCGTGTTCGTGCGCTCGAAGGCGCGCATCAAAAAGCTGTCGGATACCGAGGAGCCGCAGCTCAGCGTACCGTCGCCAGTAACAAACGCGTGATCGATAATCCAATGCATACGCTCAAAGCTCGGCTTCATGCCAAAGTCGGATCCCAAGCACTGGAAGCGTTCGACGGTGAGCGGGTCGCCGTTCGGCATCGGCGAGCCGTCGGGCAGCACGGGCTTCTGAGCCTCGAGCGCATCGGCCAGGGCTGCCACGCGCTCGACGTCAGCGGGATAGCGGTCGTAATACTGCTGAGTTTTAGCTGCCATGCGCGGGAAGGTGTGCGCGTAGACCTCGCTTGCGCTCGCCGGCACGTGGGGGATGCCGCCGCAGGTAAAGCTTGCCGCCACGCCCTCGGGGAAGAGCGACAGGTAGCTCAGCGTCAAAAAACCGCCGTAGCTTTGGCCGAGCGTGACCCACGGCTTGCCGCCAAAGCCCGCTAGGCGCAGGTACTCAAAATCGCGCACGATGGAGCTGGCGAGGTGGCGCTTGAGGA
>CAJMPF010000276.1 GCA_905215195.1 uncultured bacterium
GTTGGCGTCGGGATCGTGGAGCCAACTCTCTACCCCGACTCTGGATAAAACGCGCCCGCTCCTTGCGGGCACGATGGAGCCTATCAGCGCGCGCGGACAGAAATCAAGCGCTGCGCATGAGGGATGCGCGGCGCTTGATTTGGTTTACGGCCCTCAATTTTCGGTTTTCGCTACTCGTCCCCGTCGTTGGGGTCGCCCTTGAGGTTGTTGACGTCGAGGTAGTCTTTGCTCTCGTTCTCTTTTTGCTGCGTTGCCGATTCGGACTCGACGGGGCTGCGGAACAGCTGAAATCCCTCAAACGCAATGACGCCAAGCAGCACCACGACGATCGCTATAAAGATAATCTTTGCTGCTGGATTGAACTCCAAAAAGCGCGGCGACTCTTCCTCGGCGTAGTAGTCGTCATAATAATCGTCACTATCGGAGTATGAGGATGTGGGTATAGCTTGCGCATTGCTGTCCAGCTCGTATTCGGAAGCGGACGCGGCGACAAGCGGATTTACCGGCTCATCGAGCGTCGGCGCGCCGGCAGATGTTTCGTCTAGATCGGCAGCGGCCCAGGAATCGAAGGCAAACTGACGGGCCGCAAAGTCGTCGAGATCTGCAACGGGCGGTTTGGGCGCAAGATGCTGCGCCGCGGCGATAAACGATGCCGTCTCGGAAGGATCGCCTGCCGAAGGGGTTTTGCCGCTCATGAGCTCGTTAGCGGTCCAGGGGCGATCGTCCATCACATCATCGAGGCTCAACGCAAAGATGCTGTCTTCGCCCTCGTCAAACGTGCGGCGTGTGTGCGTACCGCTTGTCGGAGAACCACCGTGGCCGTTGCGCGATGCGTTGCTCGACCCCATCTTGCCCCATCCTTTCGAACTGTCTAGTCCTTCGATTATATGGAACTTGCCTTGCGGCCGACTCTCGGATTCGTGCATTCCAGAACTCGCGCCCAAAAGGGGAGGGGTGCAGGCGCGCTGACTATTTGTCGCCGGCGGCAGCCTTTGCCTCGTTGAGGTAGCTATAGAAGCTGTACTTAGAGATGCCAAAGAACTCGCAGGCGCGCTCGCTCGATTTGGAGATAAGGAAGGCGCCGCGGCGGTCGAGGTATCCGATAGCGCGAATGCGCTCGTCCTTGGTCATGAGGGCGGCGGGCTTGCCCACGTACTGCTCGCACTCGCGCAGCAGATCCTCGAGCAGGTCGCCGATGTTTTTGGTGATGGGCTCGGGCTCGGTGTATCCCTTGTCGCCCGTGCCGGTGAGCGCGTCGAGCGAGCGCTCAAAAGCCTTCATGAGCGTAATGTCAAAGTTAATGCCCAAAATGCCGACGGGCTTGCCCTCGTCGTTGCGGATAAAGATGGTCGAGGACTTGAGCAGCTTGCCATCGGCGGTTTTGGTGAGGTATGGCTCGCGGTCGTGCACGTCGGCGGTGCCCTCGTGCATGGACTCAAGCACAATATGGCTGGGACCGTCACCTAGTTTGCGCCCGCTGACGTGGCCGTTTTCGATCACTACGATGGAGTGGTCCACGTCCTCGGTCTCCAAATCGTGGACGACGACTTCGCAGTTGGGGCCAAACTGGAGCGCCAGGCCGTGTGCAAGGCGCTTGTAAAACTCTATCTGTGCGGGGGTCATGGGTGCCTTCCTAAAAATTAGTTTGGGCTCACTTTGCCATAAACCCCACTTGTTCGCAAATAACGAAAGCGTCGCTGCGTTATGTGACCGTTCGGCGGCGAAAAGGTACCGATTACGGCAACAAACAATTTGTTAGGTTTGCCAATCAAAAAGTGTGATAGAACAGTGCTAACAAACTTTTTGTTTGGCATCCACATAAAAGTTCAGTCGCATGAATGGGAATGGGCTGAAACGCGTATGCGGGGGCCGGCAAGAGAGGACTTAAGGAGTTCACCGTATGGCCGATAAGATCCAGTGGGCGGGCAACACGATGCCCAAGAGCGATGACAAGCACTTGGGGATCATGAGCCTCGACCACGTGAAGAAGGCCCGTGCCTTCCACCAGTCGTTCCCCCAGTACACCGTCACTCCGCTTGCCCGCCTGGATGGCCAGGCTGCACGCCTGGGCCTGTCCAACCTGTGCGTTAAGGACGAGAGCTATCGCTTTGGCCTCAACGCCTTTAAGGTCTTGGGCGGCTCGTTTGCCATGGCCAACTACATTGCCGACGAGACCGGCAAGGACGTTGCCGAGTGCACCTTCGATTACCTGACCTCCGATCAGCTTGCCAAGGACTTTGGCCAGGCCACCTTCTTTACCGCCACCGACGGCAACCACG
>CAJMPF010000277.1 GCA_905215195.1 uncultured bacterium
GAGGCCTTGGCCTCGCCTACGCTGTAGCCGGGGAAGTTGTAGTGGTGCATATACCGCTTGGTCTCCTCAGGCCAGATGGTATCCAGCTTCTGAGCAGCGGAGAGGGTGTCCAGGGTGCAGACGGAGAGCACCTGGGTCTGGCCGCGCTGGAACAGGCCGGAGCCGTGAACGAGCGGCAGGTAGTTGTCCTTCACCATGATGGGGCGAATCTCATCGGCGGCACGGCCGTCGACGCGCTCACCGGTCTCGACGACCATGGTGCGCATGGCCTTCTTCTCGAGCTTCTTGAGCGCCACGGGAATCTCGCGCTCCCAAGCGGCCTGCTCCTCCTCGGTAAACTCGGCGCGGATGGACTCCTTCAGAGCCTCGACCTTACCGATACGGGAGAGCTTGTCGGCGTCGCGCAGGGCGGCTGCCATCTCGTCGTAGTGGGCGAAGATGCGCTCCTGGACCTCCTCGACGGGCTGGTCGAGCGGGTACTCCTTCTTGACGATGGAACCGTTGACCTGCTCCCACTCGGCGACGAACTCATCCTGAGCCTGGCAGAAAGCAGCAAGGGCCTCCTGGCCAAACTTCATGGCGGCGAGCATGTCGTCCTCGGAGATCTCCTCGGCGCCGGCCTCGACCATCGAGATGAAGTCGGCAGAGCCGCCCAGCTCCAGGTCCAGATCGGAGTTCTCGCGCTCCTCGTAGGTGGGGTTGACGATAAACTCGCCGGTCTCCACGTTACGGCCGATGCGCACGCAGGCAAGCGGGCCCTCGAAGGGAACGCCGCCGAGCGTCATGGCCAGAGAGGCACCCATGACGTTGATGACGTCGAAGGGGTTGACCTGGTCGGCGACGAGCGAGGTGGCGACGATATGCACCTCGTTGCGGAAGCCGTCCGGGAAGCTCGGGCGAATCGGACGGTCGATCATGCGCGCGGTAAGCGTGGCCTTCTCGCTGGGACGGCCCTCACGCTTGAGGTAACCACCCGGGATGCGACCGGCGGCGTACATCTTCTCGTTGAAGTCGACGGTCAGCGGGAAGAAGTCGTAGTTCTTGCGCTCCTTGGAGACGACCACGGTGTCGAGCATCGTGGTGTCGCCCTGCTTGACCAGGCAGGCGCCGGTGGCCTGCTTGGCAAGCTCGCCCGACTCAAAGGTGTAGGTCTTGCCGTACAGCTCAAAGGTCTTGGATACGAGTGTCATTGTTCTCCTTTACCCCACAGGCCCCTTGCCTGCGGGCTTCTCATGTGACGCGGGCCCCCTGCCCCCGCCACGCTTCAGAGCGTGATTGTTCACGCCCTTACACAAAAAGAGCGCCCCGCTGCGCAGGACGCTCTTAGCATGTACAAATCCTACTGGATGTTGTCGCGGATGCCCAGAGCCTTGATGAGCTCACGGTACTCGACGATGTCGTTCTTCTTGATGTAGGAGAGAAGACGACGACGACGACCGACGAGCATGAGCAGGCCACGACGGGTGTGGAAGTCCTTCTGGTGGGACTTCATGTGCTCGGTCAGCTCCTTGATGCGCTCGGTCAGGATGGCGACCTGAACCTTGGGGTTGCCGGTGTCGACCGGGGTGTTACCGAACTGGGCAGTCAGCTCCGCCTTGCGCTCTTTGGAAACAGTCATTGTTTCACCTTTCGTTTTACGTCGCCCGCGGGCGACACGATTCGCCTCGGACTGGGAAGCCGCCGGTGGAGCGAGCAACCAAGGTCGAGGTACCAACAGGTCGGCATGATACCACAAGCAGCCCGCGCCTGCGCATCATCACCGACCCAACATGAATTCCATCGCACGGAGGCGCTGATCGGTGTGCGTCGCAGCCCAAACATGCGAAAGCCCCAGCAAAAAGGCTGCGGTATGGGGATCGACCCTCTCGGCCATGAGCGCATCGAAGGTCATGGACATGAGGGCACGCAGCCATGCGACCTCACCGGTCGACACCAACTCGGCACCCGGAACGCTCGACGCGCACGAGCCGCACATGAGCCCGCCGGCCTGAGGCGAAAAATACGACAGCATAGGGTCTCCGCACAGCACGCAGGCCGAAAAATCGGGTCGATAGCCAACATGCGACAGCAGCTTAAAGACATATGCCGCCACAAGTAGATCCATGTGCGCCGTGTCGAGCCCGCTGCCCACCAGGGCAAGCGCCCGCTGCGTAATGGCAAAGGTAAATGGATCCTCGGCATCCTCGAACGAGCACACACGCGCAACCTCGGCAATCGCGCTGGCGGCACAGGTCGTCTCGTAGTCAGG
>CAJMPF010000278.1 GCA_905215195.1 uncultured bacterium
AATCTCCAGGTAATCGCGCACGTCTTCCCAAATCTGCGGGGTGTCGGGATCTTCCCAATCACCGTCATGGTTGCCACGGATGAGCGTCACGTTTTGGCAGGCAATACGCTCGCGCAGGCGCACAGCATCCGCCAGGGGCAAACGATAGGTAAAGTCACCCAGGATATAGAGTCGGTCGTCCGCAGCCACGCACTCATTGATGGCATCGATGACCTTGCGGTTCATCTCCTCGACTGAATCAAACGGTCGATCCATGTCGTGCAAGATATTCGTATCGCCCAGGTGCAGGTCGGCGGTAAACCACATCATCGTCTATGCCCTCATTTCGCAACGTGTTCAACTCGTGCTAAGTATACAGACGCAGCGATGTGGCGGTTATCCAAAGAGCCCGCCGAACAGTCCGCGACGGCGTTTGTCTTTCTTTTTCAACGCATCACCCTGGGCGTTCTTGCCCTGCCGCTTCTTACGATCCTGCTCCAACTCATCGTCATCGAGTAGCAGATCCCACTCAAACGGATCGTCTGTCAGATTGAACAGATCATCGTTATCAAACATGGCCGCCTCCCTTACCGATTAGCGAGCATCCACCACGTAGAGTCCAACGCGCACCTGATGCCACGGGCTGCGTTCGGGAGCAACCTGTTGCACGCGGGCCTCAAATACGTCCTCACGGCCGTAATACATCATCAAGGACAGTGGGCCGACCTCGTTTCCCGGAACGTAGCCAAGTTTGGTCTTGCCATAGTAGATCGCAACTGCCTCGGGGTCATGGGGATTATCGCGCTCGGCACACAGTGTCAGTTTATCGCCCGCTTTAAGATCGCCCAGGACCAAGGCGCCATCAGCATACTGAAATCCTGCAATGTGAAATGACAGAAGAACACGTGAAGGCTCGTACATAGCAGCTCCTCAAACAGCCGGATAAATCGGCGCTTAACCGTACTGAGAAGCTTACGGGCCCGTGCGGACACAAATACATCCTGTCTGCGTCCTTCAATCGTTTGCCTCAACGCTTGCGCGACAGAACGCTTGCAGATAAGATAGGAACACGGATGGCACCCGTTGCCGCGGGTCTTGCCAACTCCGATACACGTTTTCATCGTGAGAAGTGGCCGTCTTCGCTTACGCGGGGGCGGCTATTTCATTCGGCCGATAAACAGACCGAGTTCGATAGCCGCAATCAACAACGCCAATAACGAAATAACATCGCTTACGTTCATGCCAAATCCCTTCTAAAGGGAGTTGGCCCATCCGTGCTCCATAACAGTAGTCTAACGCAAAATGCAGGTAATAGGAACATTTGTTCGTATTACCTGCGCCCTTTTCTAATGCACAAACATGCGCACGAACTTGTGCTTCCAGCTTGCGTAGGGCGCATACCGAAACGGCACGTCCAACCAGGTTGCCTTGTTCACGATGCTCTTCTTGTGGCTAAACGTATCGAAGCTCTCGCGTCCATGGTACTGCCCCATACCGCTCGCACCCATGCCACCAAAGCCCATATGGCTCGTAGCCAAGTGCATAATCGTGTCGTTGACGCAGCCGCCGCCAAAGGGCACGTAACGCACAAAGCGCTGCTGAACTGCGCGATCCTGGCTAAAGATATACAGAGCCAGCGGCGTCGGACGATCCGTAATAAACGTCTCGGCCTCGTCTAGGCTCTCAAACGTCAGCACCGGCAAGATGGGGCCGAAAATCTCCTCCTGCATCACGGCGTCATCGGGGGTCACGCCGTCCAAAATTGTCGGCTCGATCTTCAGCGAAGTCTCCCGCGCGGTGCCTCCAAGCACGACCTTATCGGGATCGATCAGCCCGCGCACGCGCGCAAAATGCTTGGCGTTGACGATATGCCCGTAATCCTCGTTATCGAGCGGATGCTCACCAAACATACGGCGGACCTCTTCCTTGATGAGGCCCAGCAGCTCGTCGTGCACGCGCGTATCGACCAGCAGGTAGTCGGGCGCCACGCAGGTCTGCCCCACGTTGAGCCATTTGCCAAAGGCGATACGCCGTGCCGCGACCTTCAAGTTTGCCGTCGCATCCACGATGCAGGGGCTCTTGCCGCCCAGCTCAAGCGTCACGGGCGTGAGGTTTTTACTCGCGCGCTCCATAACGAGCTTGCCGACCGAAACGCTACCGGTAAAGAAGATCTTGTCCCAGCACTCATCGAGCAGCGCTTCGTTTTCGGCGCGCCCGCCCTCGACAACCGTCACCAGGCACGGATCAAATGCCTCTTCACAGATTT
>CAJMPF010000279.1 GCA_905215195.1 uncultured bacterium
AGGATGGGGCAAGATGGGGTCGAGCAACGCATCACGCAACGGCCGCGGAGGCACCGTTTCTGGCGCCAGGCATGCGAAACGCGCGTTTGACGAGGGCGAAGACGATCTGTTTGCGTTGAGCCTCGACGACGTGATGAGCGACCGCCCCTGGACCGCCGAGGAACTCGTGGGCGGCGGAGCTCGCCCGACAAGTGCAAAGCCCGCACCTTCCGCCACTCCCGCGCCGGCATCCGTGCCCGCGGACGACTTTGCCACCCGTCCTATCGTGCAGACGACGCGTAAAGCCGCCCCTGCACCCCGTCCTGCTAGCGATCCGTCCGAGACGGCGGCATTTCTCGCTGCAGCGGCACAGCGCCATGCGCCCAGCAGCGCGCCCGCGTATGCCACCCCGCAGCAGCCGACATACGCGGCTCCCGAACCCCAGCCCGAGCCCGAGCTCGAGCCGCCTGTCATGGATCTGGATGATCTTTCCACCCGCCAGTTTGCCTTTGATTCCTGGGCGGCGGCAGATCTGGACGAGACCTCGAGCGGCATGCCGGCGCTCGACATTCCGGTAAACCCCCTGTTTACGGCTGCCGAGGAACGCAACTCCGCATACGACAACACCGCAGCATACGGCAACCGCCCGAGCGAACAACCTCGCGCCGGCCGCATCGAAACCGAGGACTACGGCCAAACGTCGAGGGGCTATTCTCGCGAACCGTTTGCCGCCACGCCCGCTCCCGATTACAACCAAGCGAGCGTAAAGGCAGCCTCGGCATCGTCGTATACCCACGGCGCCGACGATAAGCGCGCTGCCGATTACCACACCGAAGAAGAACCGCCACGCTTTTCGGAGTTTTCGCAGGCGGCAAAGGTTGTCTTTATCGCCCTCATCATCGCTCTGCTCGGCGTGATCGCGTTTGAGGGATTCCAGCTGTTCCGCGGCCCCACTGCGTCCGAATCGGCAACGCAGCAAAAAGAGGACGACAACCAGTACCTGGACATCAACACCCTCAAGGGCGACCCTAACGACAGAGACGACGAATAACAAATGCCAATAATTGAGGGCCGTAGACCAAATCAACCCCGTGCGCTCATTGCTGCACGGGGTTGATTTTTGTCCGCGTGCGCTGATAGACTTCCTCTTGCCCGCAAGGAGCGAGCACGTTTTATCCAGAGTCGGGGTAGAGAGTTGGCTCCACGATCCCGACGCCAACCGGCCAAGAGGCACGGTGGCCCTGCCAACATCGATGAAAGGAGTCCGTATGGACAATTTCTCCGTGCGCAGCGAGCGCAATTTCCACAATCTGGTCGTCAAACCAAAGCGAATGCATCTTCTGGACGGGCCGAGCGGCTATGCCTCGGCCATGGTCAAGAGCAGCCTCTCCCACCAGATGCGCTTTACCGTGCAGGTGCTCGAGGAAGAGCTCTGCGTTGCCGGCAATCCGCACGTACTGCAAATCAAGTTGCTCGGAGATGACTCGCACGAGCCGTCCAGCTGGAAGCTCTTCGCCGACGGCACGTGTGTTGCGGACGGATCCGGCGCCTTTGCCCGCGAGTGCTTCTGCGTGGGAGCCGAGGTATTCCTGGACCTGTGCCGCGACGCCGTGCGCGCGGCCGAGCTGCACCAGTGGAGTCAGAGGGAGTACGAGCTGCTGAGTGCGGCCCACGGGATTGCGGGGATGTAGGCGGACGCAGGCGGTGCCATGGTGACGTGCGGCCGTTGCGCGCCACCACTTAAACCTCGTGATATCAAATGTCAGTTAAGCTCATTTGCGCGGCAGAGCACTTTATTTAGCGCCCGTTGAATAGCCAGCCATGCCACATCCGGCCCCATCATTTCGAGTAGCGGAATGATGGGGCAGTCATATTCTCTGCCATCGCCCTTACTCCCCAAACCTATAGTCGCTGATGCCCAACGTGGAGCAGTTCTCGCTTATTGCTCGGACTGTTTGCACGGGAATTCCGTCTTCGACATGAGCGGAAACGCTAAACGAAAGCTGTACGTCGGCACCGCCCAGCATGTTTAGCTGGCTCACCACTTCGTCCATGATGGTCTGGATGCTGCGATTGACGCGAGTGTTGTCGAGCTTTGCCGTCATATAGAAGGATGTCTTTTGCCTCGCGGGCTGCACCACCACTGGCGTCGTGTCGACAACCGTGGTCCTGCCAGTTCCGTCCGTCACCGTCTCGCTCGTCGTAGGGCCAAACGCAATTCCATGCCCGCCGCCATCGGAGCTCTTCTCAGCCTCC
>CAJMPF010000280.1 GCA_905215195.1 uncultured bacterium
CGTGTCCGATCGTCCCAAGGCGTCAACTCCCAAGGCGCCTTCCGCCAAGAGCAGCGCGGCTGCGACTTCGTGGTTGGCCGGCTTTATTACCCGCGCCGCCGCAGGTATCGTCTACGCTGTCGTATTTATTCTCTGCTTGGTTTTGGGTATCGTTCCCACCGCCATCTTCGTCTCCGTCATGAGCGGCCTGTGCTGCTATGAGTTTTTCCGTATGACGAGGCTCGATGGCAAGATGGCTAACGAGCGCATGGGTATCGCTGCCGCCGTACTCTTTCCGCTGTCGGCGTTGGGCGATTCGATGTTGCTGAATGCCCTGCTTTTTGCCCTGATGCTCGCTGTGGGCATTTGGTATGTTTGGTCGCCGCGTACCCGCATCTCTGATGTGGCCGTGACGCTCATGGGTCCCATCTACACTGGCTTTATGCTGTCGGCCATCGTGCTGCTGCGCGATGCCGTGCCCGGTTTTGCCGGTGCCCTGCTTTCGGTGGGCGTTTGCGCGTCCCTTTGGGTCTCCGATTCGTTTGCCTACATCGTGGTTAGCCGTATCGGCAAGCACAAGATGGTTCCCAAGATCTCTCCCAAAAAGAGCTGGGAGGGGTTTGTCGGCGGCATCCTGGGCTCGGTTTTGATTTGGCTCATTCTGTGGGCGACGCACTTCTACAAGCTCAGCCTGCCCTATGCGCTGCTGTGCGGCGTGGTCGTGTCCATTTTGGGCGTTATCGGCGACCTTATCGAGTCGCGCATCAAGCGTGGCGTGGGCGTCAAGGATTCTGGCAACCTTATCCCGGGCCATGGCGGCATGCTCGACCGTAGCGACTCGCTTATCTTTGGCTGCATTACCGCTCAGCTGCTTTTGATGATCGGAGGCGTGCTGTAATGTCATTCCAGACGACGTATGGCCCCGATGGACGCCTCCGTGTTGCCATCCTGGGTTGTACGGGCTCTATCGGCACCCAGGCACTCGATGTGTGCCGTCAGCATGCTGATCGCCTGCAGGTGACGGCGCTGTCCGTTAATTCCAGCACCTCTGAGCTCGTTGCCGCTGCCCGCGAGTTCTCGGTTCCGGCGGTTGCCGTGGCCGATGTCGCTCACGGCGATGACGCCGTGCTGCAGGAGTTGCCCGAGGGAACGAAGCTCGGCGTTGGCGCGCAGGCGGTTTGCGAGCTCGCGCGTCGCGACGATGTCGACTGCGTGCTCGTTGCTATTGTGGGCGCCGCCGGTCTCGAGGCGAGCCATGCGGCCTTGACCTCTAATAAGCGCCTTGCCCTTGCCAACAAGGAGTCCCTCGTCGTCGGTGGCGACTTGCTTATGCCGTTGGCGCAACCGGGCCAGCTTATTCCAGTCGACTCTGAGCACTCCGCTATCTACCAGTGCTATCTGGGGGAGGACCCGCGCGAGGCTCATTGTATTTGGCTCACCTGCTCGGGCGGTCCGTTCTTTGGCCGCACGCGCGACGAGCTCAATCGCGTGACGCGTGCCGATGCCCTCGCACATCCCACGTGGGCCATGGGCGCCAAGATCACCATCGACTCCGCCACCCTCATGAACAAGGGCCTGGAGCGAATTGAGGCCATGCATCTGTTTAACTGCGGCCTCGATTTCATTAACGTGGTCGTGCAGCGTCAGTCCAAGATTCACTCTATGGTCGAGTTCGCCGACGGCTCCGTGATGGCGCATCTCGGTGCTTCCGACATGCGTATTCCCATCCAGTTCGCGTTCTCGTATCCCGAGCGTTGGGATACCCCGGTGCCTCGTATCGATTTCCGCGAGCTGGGGCAGCTCACGTTTGATGCCGCCGACATGGATACCTTCCGCTGTCTGGCACTGGCCGAACGTGCCGGCAAGACGGGTGGCACCATGCCGTGCGTGCTCAATGCCGCCAACGAGGTCGCCGTCGATGCCTTCCTGCACGATGGCTGCAGCTTTACCGATATCGATCGCATTGTGGAATCCTGCATGGATTCCCACGATATGCAGGCGGTCGATTCGTTTGAGCAGCTTCGCGACATCGATGCATGGGCGCGTGAAAAGGCTGCGCAGGTGCTCGCCGCAACCCGTTCCTAACCCATAAGGATTGCTTTTTCGTTTTATGGATACTGTTCTGAGCGTTCTCTCATCGGTCTTTTGGGGCCTGCTGATGCTTTCCGTCCTTGTGTTTTTGCACGAGGGCGGCCACTTTTTGGCGGCGCGTGCCTGCGGCGTCCGTGTGACCGAGTTCTTTTTGGGC
>CAJMPF010000281.1 GCA_905215195.1 uncultured bacterium
TTTGTCGGTGGTTGTCCGGTGATCGCACATAACGCCACGTTCGACCGCTCGTTTATCGAGTCGGTCAAAGGCGGCGTCAACGTGAGCGATATTTGGATCGATTCGCTGGCGCTGTCGCGAATCGCGCTTCCGCGCCTGGCCTCGCACAAGCTGTCTTTTATGGCCGATCTGTTTGGCTGTGACTCGGTATCACACCGTGCCAATGCCGACGTCGACGCCCTGTGTGGCGTATGGCGCGTGTTGCTCGTGGCGCTCACCGACTTGCCCCAGGGCCTCATGGCGCGCCTAGCCGACATGCATCCGGATGTGCCTTGGTCCTATCGTTCTATCTTCTCATTCTTGGCAGGGCAGAACCCTGGTTCTATCTTCTCTCTCAGCGCCGCTCGTGCTGACGTTCTCAAGGCCGATCGCGCCGACGATCGGGTGGACGCCGACGAACTGCCGGTCCTCAAGATGCCGAGTCGTGAGGAGATTGAGGCAGACTATGCGCCAGGTGGCCTGGTCAATCGCATGTATCCCACTTACGAGCCGCGTGATGAGCAGATCGCGATGGCGCTCGAGGTCCGCGATGCGCTGGTCACGGGCACTCATCGTGTAATTGAGGCGGGCACAGGCGTCGGCAAATCGATGGCCTATCTGGTGCCTTTTGCCGAGGCGGCACGCCGTAACAACATCACGGTTGGTATTGCGACCAAATCGAACAATCTTGCAGACCAGCTCATGTACCATGAGCTGCCAAAACTTGCCGAGCAACTGGACGGTGGTCTGTCATTTTGCGCTCTCAAGGGCTATGACCACTATCCGTGCCTGCGCAAGCTTGAGCGCATGAGCCGAGGCCAGGTCGAGATTACCACCAAGCGCGATCCGGCGGACACGCTCACGGCGGTCGCGGTCATTATGGCGTACGTCTGCCAATCAGCCGATGGCGACCTCGACTCGCTTGGCATTCGGTGGCGCAGCGTCAACCGCCCCGACTTTACGACGGCCTCGCGCGAGTGTGCTCGCCGCCTCTGCCCGTTTTTCCCTGATAAATGTTTGGTCCACGGCGCTCGCCGTCGTGCGGCGCATGCCGATGTGGTGGTCACCAACCATTCCCTGCTGTTCCGCAATGTCGCGGCCGAGGGCAGGATTTTGCCTCCGATTCGTCATTGGGTAATCGACGAGGCCCATTCCATCGAGCGCGAGGCGCGCCGTCAGTGGGCGCGCGTGGTGTCGGCGGACGAATCACGCGTTCTGTTTGAGCGCCTGGGTGGCTCGAGCACCGGCGCGCTAAGCCAGGTTTCCCGTGATTTGGCAACCTCCGAGGGCTCTACGCTCTATCTGGGCCTTACTGCCAAGGCGACGTCGACGGTTGCGCGCGCGAGCATGGCAATCGCCGACGTGTTCGATGGCGTTCGCGAGCTCGGCCGCCGTGCCCGTGGGGGTTATGACAATGCCAATCTATGGATTGGCCCCGAGCTGCGCGAATCTGACGACTGGCATGATTTCTTACCGTCGGCCTACACTGCCATCGACGCATTGGAACAAGCTGACAAGAGCGTCGACGCGCTGGTGCAAGCCGTCGCCGCCGACAAGCCCGAGGTTGTTGTCGACCTGGGTGATATCTCGCGCCGCCTACACGAGCTGGCCGAGAACCTCAAACTCATCATTGATGGCACCGATGAACACTACGTGTATTCGCTGCAGGTCAATCGCAGGTTGCGCGCCGGCGGAGAGTCAATGACCGCAGAGCGCATCGACATTGGCGAGGCCTTGGCAACCGAGTGGCTGCCCGAGGTTCACACGGCTATCTTTGCCTCGGCGACCATGACGGTGTCCAAAAGCTTTGAACACTTTAACCACGCGGTCGGCCTCGATCGCATCGGTGCTTCAACATCCTCATCGTTGCACTTGGACTCGAGCTACGACTTCGATTCGAACATGGCTGTAGTCGTTGCGGGCGATATCCCCGATCCGCGCGATCGTGAGAGCTATCTTACGGCGCTCGAGCGCGTGCTGGTCGACGCCCATCTTGCCATGGGCGGATCGGTGCTCACACTGTTCACCAATCGGCGCGACATGGAAGACCTGTACGCCCGCGTTGAGCCCAAGATGGCCCGTGCGGGTCTGGAGCTCAACTGCCAGCAGCGCAACTCATCTCCTCGTCGCCTGCGCGACCGGTTTATCAACGAGCCGACCTCGTCGCTTTTTGCTCTTAAGGCCTTTTGGGAGGGATTCGACGC
>CAJMPF010000282.1 GCA_905215195.1 uncultured bacterium
GACTGCGGGGTAATGCTGCCGAGTAGGTGGTTGCGGCGCCCTATTCGCTCATGGGACGCAGCGATGCCTCCTCAAAATGGAAGGATCGAAAGCCGTCTTCCGTTTCGATGCACGCGCGACCAAAGCCATCGACCGTTTTAAAGATGCCACGCGCCAGCTCGTCACCGACAGGGGAACGGGCGATAACGGTTTCCCCTATCCAATTGAGGTGAGCTACATAATCATCGTGGACGGGCGCGAGCGGTCCGGCGTCTTCTTCCATGGCGTTGAGGCGTTCTGCCCACGCATCTACAGCGTTCACGACTGCGTGATAGACCTGTTTGAGTAGCACATCGACGGCGGGAACGTTCTCGTTGAGATACGAGAGACCGATTGCGGGCAGGCCGCCATCGGGAACCTCCGCGGGCACATAGTTCACGTTGACGCCGATGCCACAGACCGCAAAGGGGCTGCCTTCGTTATCGCGTGCGGCCTCGACCAGAATGCCGCCGAGTTTGCGTCCACTCGCGACCAGGTCGTTGGGCCATTTGAGGCCAATCTCGTTTGCAAGACCCTGCTTTTCGAGTGCTTCGAGCACCGCTAGGCCGCTGACAGCGGCAAGACCAGAGTACTTTGCGGGATTAACGCATGGACGCAGGACAATCGAAAGCAATAGGTTGCCGGCGGTTGAATCCCACTTGTGGCCGCGCCGGCCGCGTCCTGCCGTTTGCGCGCGGGCGGCAAGTCCTGTGCCGTGCGGCGCACCCTGTTTTCCTGCCTCGAGCAGGTCATCGTTGGTCGATCCGGTTACGTCGACAATCGTTAATTGGGCATCCATAGCGGCTGCTACCTCCTTATTGAATAAGTGAATGACGCAATGGTGTCGAGAGATAGACACAATGTGAAGCCTTTGTCGCATTTGGACAATTTAATGTTAACACGTCAACAAAGACTGAAATGCGTTATCCTCTCTTGGTCGATGTAAACACGTCAACAACTCAAAGGAGGTTAGTGATGGGTTTCACGATTCTTGGAACAGGTTCGGCACTTCCTGAGCGCAGTGTTTCCAATGACGAGCTGTCTGAGTTCCTCGATACCTCGGATGAGTGGATTTTTACTCGCACCGGTATCAAGAGCCGCCACGTCTGCCCCACCGAGTCACTTGACGACCTTGCCGTAGCGGCGAGCGAGCGGGCACTCCAGGTGTCCGGAATCGACGCGAGCCAGCTGGATCTGATCGTCTGCTCGACGACGACGGGTGACCACCTTGTTCCCGCTGAGGCGTGTGCCGTTGCTGAGCGACTAGGCGCGACGTGCCCTGCCTTCGATGTCTCGGCGGCTTGTGCCGGCTTCGTATTTGCGCTCGATGTCGCCGAGGGCTATATCGCCCGCAGCCGTGCCGAGCGCGTGCTTGTTGTTGCTGCCGAGCAGATGACGCGCGCGCTCGACTGGACCGACCGTGCCACCTGCGTGCTTTTTGGCGATGGGGCAGGCGCCGCGTTGTTTCCTGCCGGGATAGAACGCAGCAGATAATACGTCAGGGCGGCAGATACAGAGCCGCCCAGTCCGATCAGGAAGGCGCGGCGGCCAACCCGGCGCTTGCGGTGCCGGTTCCGCCGCCGCTGGGTCATGCGTCTTCCTCCTGCATCTTGTACAGGCTCAGTGCCGCCCAGCCCCGGGCGCAGGCCAGCAGCACCCAGAGCAGATTGGCCCAGAAGCTCAGGCCTGCCATGCCGCCGTAGACCGTGAGCAGGACAAAGAGCAGGTGGAACGCCTCAGCGGCACCCACCAGCTGCAGCTGGCGCTGGATGGGCCTGCCCTTTTGGTACTCCAGTGCCAGCAGAGCGGGCCAGACCAGTGCGGAGAATAAGTAGGCTGCCCAGCCGTTCAGCACATAGCTGAGCATGAGCAGGACAAAAATCAGGAAATAGCTGCGCTTGTCCTTGGGGTCAGAGCCCTTTTCAGCGGCCAGAAACAGGATGGTGATGCCGGTGATGCAGAACGCGACCATCTCCAGAAACGAAAAATCCATGCCGCCCAGCACGGCAAAGCCGTTGAGCATGGATGCCGCTGCCGCGCACAGCAGGAAGAAATACCAGGTCTTATGGGTGAATTTGAGCTTCATAGGGGGAAGTCCTCCAGCAAAAATTTGGATTGTTTCAAATATTATAACACAATTTTCCGCAGGTTGTGTTACAATAAGGAAAACATGATTCAAAAT
>CAJMPF010000283.1 GCA_905215195.1 uncultured bacterium
GTGGCTGCCGGGGAGGCTCCCGACGAGATGCCCGACGAGGAGCTGCTCTACGACCTCGCCGACCTGTTCAAGGTCTTCAGCGACACCACGCGCATCAAGATCCTCTATGCCCTCATGGGCCGCGAGCTCTGCGTGGCAGACATCGCCGAAGCGACCGAAACCTCGCAGTCCGCGGTGTCGCACCAGCTGCGCACACTCAAGCAGTCGCACCTGGTTAAATTCCGGCGCGACGGGCGCAATATCCTCTACTCGCTTGCCGACGACCATGTCTACACCATGCTCAACCAAGGCATGAGCCACATCTGCGAATAGCGACCAACCACGGTACCAGCGCGGCCTGCACCCAAGCCGCAAAAACAGGGAAAGGAACCCGCCATGAAAAAGCAGTTTAAACTCGACGAGATCGACTGCGCCAACTGCGCGCGCGAGCTTCAGGACGAGCTGGCCAAGCTCGAGGGCGTCAAATCCGTGTCCGTCAACTTTATGACCCAGAAGCTGACGCTCGAGGCCGATGATGCTGAGTTCGACGAGGTGCTCAACCGCGTTGTAGAGTTTACGGCCGACGCCGAGCCGGACTGCGAGATCATTCTCTAGCCCAGGTTTACGCCAACCTGCAAGGCCGCGATTGCCGCGGCCTTTGCTCGCGAAATTATATGAGCGAGTGTTCATATATTCAAATGGGAGGATACGAGTCATGGCCACCGCCGACCCCAAGAAGAAAAAGAAGAAGCGCAAGAAGAAAGAGTCACTCGAGCATAAGCGCAACCGCATCCTGGTAGCGCTGGGCATTTTTGCCGTGGTGTACGCCCTCGATGAGTTCGGCACCCTCACCGCCGCATTCGGTACCCCGGGCGACATCTACGCCAGCTTTATGCTGTTCCTCATACCGTTTTTGATTGCCGGCTACGACGTGCTGCAAAAGGCATTCAATAACATCCGCCGCGGCAAGGCCTTCGACGAGAGTTTCCTTATGGCAGTCGCGACCATCGGCGCGTTTGCCATGGTGCTCTTCCCCGATACCGACCCGCACATGGCCGAAGGCGCCGCCGTCATGCTGTTCTACCAGGTCGGCGAGCTGTTCCAGGCATACGCCGTGGGCAAAAGCCGTAAATCGATCAGCGCCATGATGGACATCGCACCCGACTACGCCAACGTCGAGCAACCCGACGGCACGCTCGAACAGGTCTTCCCCGATGACATCGCCGTCGGCACCGTGATTGTGGTCAAGCCCGGTGAGCGCGTGCCCATCGACGGCGTCATCGTCGAGGGCGAAACCCAGCTCGACACCGCCGCCCTTACCGGTGAGTCGGTCCCCCGCCCGGCCAAAACCGGAGACGATATCATCAGCGGCTGCATCAACATGACGGGGCTCATCCACGTGCGCACCACCAAGCCCTTTGGCGAGTCCACCGTCGCGCGCGTCCTGGAGCTCGTAGAAAACGCCAGCGAAAAGAAGGCGCGCACCGAGAACTTCATCACGCGCTTTGCCCGCATCTACACGCCCGCCGTCACCGGCGCTGCCGCGGTACTCGCGCTCGGCGGCGGCTTGGTCACCGGCGCCTGGTCCGACTGGATTCTGCGCGGCCTGACCTTCCTGGTCGTCAGCTGCCCGTGCGCGCTCGTGATCAGCGTGCCGCTGAGCTTCTTTGGCGGCATCGGCGGCGCGTCCAAGCTGGGCGTTCTCATCAAGGGTTCTAACTACCTCGAGACGCTCGCCGATGTGGACACCGTCGTCTTTGACAAGACCGGCACGCTCACCAACGGCACGTTCTCGGTGGTCGCGGTACACCCCGAGGCCGGCTATACCGAGCAGTCGCTGCTCGAAGTCGCAGCCCTTGCTGAGTCGTTCTCCGATCACCCCATCGCGCAGTCCGTGCGTGTCGCCTACCAGGGCGAGGTCGACCCCAAGCGCGTGAGCGACTCCGCCAACGACGCGGGCCACGGCGTGACGGCAACCATCGACGGCAAGCACGTCGTCGTTGGCAACGCAAAGATGCTCGCCGCGGCCGGAGTCGAAGCGCCCGATTGCGAGGTCGTCGGCACCATCCTCCACGTGCTAGTCGATGGCATCTATGCCGGCCACATTGTAATTGCCGACACCATAAAGGCCGATGCCGAGCAGACGATCCGCGACCTGCACGCCGCCGGCGTCAAGCGCACCGTCATGCTCACGGGCGACCGCGAGGAAGTGGCTG
>CAJMPF010000284.1 GCA_905215195.1 uncultured bacterium
GAGCGCAAGCGTCGCATTCGCGAGCTTGAGGGCCTTGAGCCCGATTTGGCTGTCGTGTTTGAGCATGTGTCGGATCAGGTCGTTGAGGCCAATGCGGCCGTTGAGGAAGCGCGTGCCGCTGAGGGCGATGCCGCCGGCGAGATCGCCCGTCTTGAGGGCGAGCGCCGCTCGTTGCTCTCCGAGATCGGCCGCTTGGAGCAAAGCGCCAACAATGCCGAGGTCGAGCGCGTGCGCATTTCCAAGCGTCGCGAGCAGGCCTCCGAAGCCGTTCGCGCTGCGCGCCCGCGCGTTGACGAGCTCACCCGTTCGCGCGACGAGGCCCGTGCGCAGGCAAGCGACCTGGGTCTCCAGATTGCCGAGGCCAACGACGAACTCGACCGCGTTCGACGTGACGATTCCGAGGCCGCCGGAAAGCTCGCCGATGCCAAGGTGCGTCTGGCCCAGACGAGCGAGCGCCTGCGTTCGCTGAAGGGCCGCGTGCCCGACCTGGAGCATCGCCTGGAGGGCATCGACCGCCGTATCCGCGGAACACGCCAGGCCTCGCGCTCACTCGAGCTGCTGCGCCTGCGCGTCGACCCCATGCACGAGCGTTATTCGGCCCTGCTGGAGCGCGCGTCGGATTGGGCCGCGCGTCTGCGTGACCAGGCTTCGCTCGAGGAGGCGGACTCGGCCTCGCTTAAGAAGACCATCGAAGACGCCAAGGCCGAGGTTGCTCGTGCCAAGGAGCGGGTCGATGCCGCCACGGCGACGCAAAATGAGTTCAAGGTCTCTCGCGGCAAGCTCGAGGTGCAGGTAGAGGCGGCCATCAAGGCCATTACCGCCGATGGCACCACGGTGCTCGAGGAAGCGCTCATGCTTCCTGCGCCTACCGACCGCGATGCCGCCGAGCGCGAGCTCAACCAGCTCGTGCGCCAGATCAACAACCTGGGCCCTGTGAACCAGGTTGCCATGGAGGAGTACGAGCAGCTCAAGCGCCGCGCCGACTACATCGAGGAGCAGCTGGCCGATCTGGAGTGCGCGCGCAAGGCGCTCACCAAGATCACGGTGGCCATTGATCGCAAGATGCGGAAGGCCTTCCTGGTGACGTTTGAGAAGGTCGATGCGAACTTCCGCGAGATCTTCGCCATGCTGTTCCCGGGTGGCCAGGCTCATCTGGAGATGACCGATCCCGAGCATCCTGCCGAGACGGGTATTGAGGTCGTGGCGCAGCCGCGCGGCAAGCGCATCACCAAGATGATGCTCATGTCGGGCGGCGAGAAGAGTCTGACGGCGCTCGCCCTGCTTTTTGCCGTGTACCGCACGCGCACGGTTCCGTTCTATGTGCTGGACGAGGTCGAGGCGGCGCTTGATGACGCTAACCTGTCCAAGCTCATCGGAGCCCTCGATGTGCTGCGTTCCGATACGCAGCTCTTGGTTATCTCGCATCAGCGCCGTACTATGGAGGACGCTGACGTTCTCTATGGCGTCTCGATGCAAGCCGACGGCGTCAGTCGCGTCGTCTCGCAAAAACTCGATCGCGAAACCGGAAAGGTCGTGAATGCATAATGGGATTCTTCGATGCTCTCTCGCGCGGACTTGAGCGCAGCCGAGAGGCCCTCAACGAGGTATTCTACTTTGGCGGCGAGGTCGACGAGGACTTTTGGGAGGACCTTGAGGACACCCTCGTCATGGGTGACATGGGCGCCGAGGTCGCCATCAAGGTCTCCGATGACCTGCGCGATGCCGCGGCCAAGAAGAACCTCAAGACCGCCCCGCAACTCCGTCGCGCCCTGGCCGAGCAGCTTGAGCAGCACTTTGTGCCCATCGAGCGCGATCCGTTTTCCGATACGCCGAGCTGCGTGCTGTTTGTGGGCATTAACGGTGCCGGCAAGACCACGACGGTCGGCAAGATCGCGAGTGCCATGGCTGCCCGCGGCAAGAACGTCGTGATCGGTTCGGCCGATCCCTTCCGCGCTGCCGCTATCGAGCAGCTCGATGTGTGGGGCCAGCGCGCTGGCGTCCCCGTCATCAAGCGCGACCGCGGCTCCGACCCGGCAAGTGTTTGCTACGACGTGCTCGACGAGGCCGACAAGCGCGGCAGCGACCTGGTGCTCATCGATACCGCCGGTCGTCTGCACACGAGCCCCGAGCTCATGCGCGAGCTTGCCAAGGTGGTCAACGTGAC
>CAJMPF010000285.1 GCA_905215195.1 uncultured bacterium
CCACGCCAGCGTCGGCTGCGGCCTGCGCGTGCGCGGCGCCCAAGTCGACCTCGAGCGAAAGGCCCGCTTGGCGCAGCCGCTCCAGCACGGCAAGGTTCTCGGGCACGGCCAGGAACTGCTTGACGCTCGCCGCAATTTTGGGACCAATGCCCTCGCACTCGGCAATGTCCTCTTCGCTCGCCAAGATGAGCTTGTCAATCGACAGGAATCGCTCGGCGATGACCTCGCCCACGCTCTTGCCCACGTGGCGGATGCCCAGGGCAAACAGCACGCGACCGAGCGGCTGGCTCTTGGACTTGTTGAGCTCGGCGATGATTTTCTCGGCCGTCTTGAGGCCCACCGGAATGGGGTCGCCCTTCTTGACGCCCTTTTTGCTGTTGGAGCTGGCATAGGTGCGCCCCGTGTCCAGGCCGGCGATGTCGTCGACCGTGAGCTGGTAGAAGTCTGCGACATCGTGGATCAGGCCGGCGGCGATCATCTTGTCGACGATCTCGTCGCCCAGGCCATCGACGTCCATACAGCCGCGGCTCACCCAGTGGAGCAGGCGCTCCTTGAGCTGCGCCGGGCAGTCAATGGACACGCAGCGGTAGGCGACCTCGCCGTCCTCGTGGACCACGAGGCTGCCGCACACGGGGCAGACCTCGGGCATGTGCCAGTCGACCGAATCGGCCGGGCGCTTGTCGAGCACCGGGCCCACGACCTCGGGAATCACGTCGCCCGCCTTGTGCACGATGATGGTGTCGCCCTCGCGCACGTTTTTGCGACGGATTTCGTCGATATTGTGCAGCGTGGCGCGCGCGATGGTGGAGCCGGCAACCGTCACCGGGTCGAACTCGGCGACCGGCGTGAGCACACCGGTGCGGCCCACCTGGATGCGAATTTCGCGCAGGACGGTCTGCTTTTCCTCGGGCGGGAACTTAAAGGCAATGGCCCAGCGCGGTGCGCGGGCGGTAAAGCCCAGGTCGAGCTGCTGCTGGAAGCTGTCGACCTTTACGACCACGCCGTCGATGTCGTAGTCCAGGTCGCCGCGATGCTCGAGGGCCCGGGCGCAGAACTCGTGGACCTCGGCGGGCGTGGCGCAGCGTGCCACGTTGGGGTTGACGCTAAAGCCGGCGCTACGCAGCCAATCGAGGAACTCGCGCTGGCTGTGGACGTGCAGCGGATCGGTATCGGCGATGGCATAGATAAAGGTGGCAAGATCGCGGCGCGCCGTGACCTTGGGGTCCTTTTGGCGCAGGCTGCCGGCGGCGGCGTTGCGCGGGTTGGCGAAGGGGTCGCGGCCCTCGGCATCGGCCTCGTCGTTCAGACGAACAAAGCTGCCCTTGGGCATATAGACCTCGCCGCGCACCTCGATGGTGCGCTCGCGGTCGGCGCCCATGTGGGCGAGCGCCGGCTCGGACAGGTGCATGGGCACATCCTTGATGGTGCGCACGTTGAGCGACACGTCCTCGCCCGTGGTGCCATCGCCGCGCGTGGCCGCGCGCACGAAGGTACCGTTTTGGTAGGTAAGCGCCACGCCCAGACCGTCGATCTTAAGCTCGCAGGTATAGGTGACGCTGCCGACACCGAGCGCATCCTCGGCACGCTGGAGCCACGCGTCGAGCTCGTCCAGATCCATGGCATCGTCCATGGAATACATGCGCGCCATGTGCGTGACCGGCGTAAACTGCTCGCTCACGTAGCCGCCCACGCGCTGGGTATAGCTGTCGGGCGTCACCAGGTCGGGGTAGGTCGCCTCGATTTCCTGCAGCTCAACAAGCATTTTGTCAAAGGCGGCGTCCGTGATCTCGGGTGCATCGAGCATGTAGTAGCGATAGGCGTGGTAGTCGAGCTCGTGGCGCAGCTCGGCCGCGCGCGCTGCCGCCCGGGCATGGGCGTCGGTCGGTGCGGCGGCATCCGCGCTCGCGGGCGTTTCGGTATCGATGTCCACACCGTCACCAAACAGGCTCGATTGCTCCATAGCGGCACTCCTTCGCTCGATTTCAAACGGATACTAGAGTACCACCGGTCACCATGGCGCCGAATAGCCCTTTCGAACCGCACCGAATCGGCAGCCGACGGACCGGGGCTGATCCGGCGATCAAACCATGCCCTTGCCATTTCTAAATGATCCGTTTTCCTCCGTCCCCAACGGATCATTTCCGACAGCCACAGCAACG
>CAJMPF010000286.1 GCA_905215195.1 uncultured bacterium
CTTGCCGTTGAGGCCAAGGCCGCTTCGGGCGCGCTTGCCACGGCGAGCGATGTCCAGCGCCAGGAGGCCGTGCGCGCCATGGCCGCGGCGCTGCGCGACGGCGTCGATTCCATCGTTGCCGCCAATGAGCTCGATATGTCCGCGGCGCGTGATGCGGGCACCTCGGCGGGGCTTCTCGACCGTCTGCTGCTGACGCCCGAGCGCGTCGAGGGCATGGCCGCCGGTTTGGAGAAGCTCGCCGAGCTGCCCGATCCCGTCGGCCGCGTGCTCGACCACCGCGTGCTTGCAAGCGGCGTGGACCTGACCCGTGTGAGTGTGCCGCTGGGCCTGGTCGCTATGGTCTACGAGGCGCGCCCCAACGTGACGGCCGACGCCGCAGGCATCTGCATCCGTACCGGCAACGCCTGCATTCTGCGCGGCGGGTCGCTGGCCTATCACTCGTGCGCCATGATCGCCGAGCTGCTGGCCGATGCGCTCGAGGCCAAGGGCTTCCCGCGCGAGGCCGTGTCGATGATCGAGTCCACCGACCGCGAGGCCACCGGCGAGCTCATGAAGCTCCGCGGTATTGTCGACGTACTCATTCCGCGCGGCGGTGCAGGCCTGATCCAGCGCTGCGTGCGCGAGTCGCTTGTGCCGGTGATCGAGACGGGTACGGGCAACTGCCACATCTACGTGCATGAATCCGCCGACTTTGATAAGGCGCTCAACATTATCGTTAATGCCAAGACCCAGCGCGTAGGCGTGTGCAATGCCGCCGAGTCGCTGCTGGTCGACCATGCTGTGGCCGATGCGTTTTTGCCTGCGGTCGTTGCCGTGCTGCACGACCACGGCGTGCTCATTCACGGCGACGAGGCCACGTGCGCCGCATGCGCCGACGCTGGGCTTGCCGAGGGCGACAACTACGTCGCCGCGACTGAGGAGGACTGGGGTCGCGAGTACCTGGCTCTCGAGATGAGCGTGAAGGTCGTGACAAACGAGGACGAGGCCATCGCACACATCAACCGCTACGGCACGATGCACTCCGAGGCCATCGTTGCCGAGGACACGGATGCTTGCGAGCGCTTCTTGGATGCGGTCGATGCTTCGGCCGTGTACGCCAACGCCAGCACGCGCTTCACCGACGGCGGCGAGTTTGGCCTGGGCGCCGAGATCGGCATCTCGACCCAAAAGCTCCACGCCCGCGGCCCCTTTGCCGCCGAGGCCCTCACCACCTACAAATACAAGCTCCGCGGCACCGGCCAGGTCCGCCCCTAGCGCCCGCGCAAGAAAAACCACCACAAAGGTGCCTGTCCCCTTTGTGGTGGTTTTAGGTGGCGTGGGCGGTTAGGCCTGGAAGGTATCGCGGTCGGGGGCGAAGGACTGCATGGCCGCGATGGTGCGGTCAAAGAGCTCGGGGAGCTCCCAGCCCAACATCTCGGCGCCCTGCGAAATCACGTCGCGTGAGCAGCCGGCGGCAAAGCGCTTGTCCTTGAACTTCTTCTTGAGCGACTTGGTCGTAAAGTCCATAACGCTCTTGCTCGGGCGCATGATGACTGCAGCGCCGATCAGGCCGGTGAGCTCATCGCAGGCAAACAGGATCTTTTCCATCTGCAGCTCGGGCTTAGGCAGCGAGGTGTTGAAGTCCGACGTGTGCGTCTGGATGGCGCGAATGAGCTCGGGAGACGCACCTTCGCCCTCAAGAATCTCGGCAGCATAGATGGTGTGGTTCATGGGGTCGTCCTCATGCTCCTCCCAATCCAGGTCGTGCAGCAGACCGACGATGCCCCAAAACTCCTCGTTCTCGGGGTCGAACTCGCGCGCAAAGTAGCGCATAGTGCCCTCGACCGTCTCGCCATGGGTGATGTGGAACGGGTCCTTGTTGTGCTCGTTGAGCAGTTCGAACGCGCGGTCGCGGGTGATTCCGGCGGTAAGCGGCTCTGCCATAAGAGACTCCTTGTGCTCGTGGGTATCGATAAGAATGAATGCTACTAGAACAAGAAAACCACCATAAAGGTGCCTGTCCCCTTTGTGGTGGTTTTTGGCGCGGATGGGTTAGTTGAGGGCGGCTTGGGCTAGGCGGGCTTCGGCGGCCTCTTCGGTGACGCCCAGGGCCACGGCGAACTCCTCGATGGAGCGGCGCTTGGCTTCCTTGAGTACGCGCATGTAATAAGAGCT
>CAJMPF010000287.1 GCA_905215195.1 uncultured bacterium
GCCGCTATTGCTCACAGCAATCGACCCCGTCTTTCGCGGCAGGCCGGCACCGGTATCCGTCGGCACGGAATCCGGCTTAAGCGACGTACGCGACTCCTGAGACCTAAAAATAAGGGCGCTCGAGTCAGGCCGATCGTGATGGACTTGACCCAACAAATAGGAGTATCCGGGGTCGAGCTGGCACGGCATGTCAACATACCCCGCGGAAATCTGGGCAAACTGCGCCCAACCCGCTTCGGAAAGATCGGGGTCGCCGACCAAAACAATGTCGCAATCGGCGCCATGTGCGAGCTCAAGCATGTTGAGGGCAACCTTTGACGCGCGACCGCGTTGCGCCTCAACCGTCGGCAATCCCTCGAATACCGGCCCACGAACGTTGGCATCGCCCGGCACAAAAGCCATGATTTCAAAGCCGAGCGCCGCAAGACGAAGATTCGTCCGAGCAACATCTTCAAGAGCTAAACCGGTATAAGGCTTGGGGTAAAAATTGTGGCAGGCGGCAAAACGAGTCACATCGGCACCGGCCTCACGCCACGATGCGATTTCATCAGAACTCACCGTCGATGCATTGACCACAATGCGAAATACACCGGACAGCTCCGCGACCCTCTGGGCGCTAAAGCCATAGTCCAAACGAAGGTATTCCAACCCCAGATCGCGCAGGTCCTCGATACGCTCAAGCCCGAGCAAATCGCACGTACGCGGCCCCACATCGGCAATGAGCGCAATGCCGCGGGCGGAAAGCAGCGACAGCACATGACGGACCTTATCGGCATACGCCGCTCCCCCATCCTCGGGAATATGCAGTGAGGTAAACGCATAGCGCGCACCCGCCTCGGCACCACGCTCAATCGTCCGCTCAATATCCTGCAGAGGGCTGGAAAGATAAATCGAAATACCCGTTTTCACGCTTCAACGCTCCTTTAAAAAAGGCCGGCGGAGCAGCTAGCCCCGCCGGCACAACCATAACATCAAGAAATCTGCCGCGCGCCGCGAACCCCGAGCAACACGGCTCGCGATATCAAACTACTCGCCAAAGAACTCGTTGATCTTCTGCTCGTCGACGCCAAAGAACCACGTCAGGACAAAGCCGGCGGCATAGGCAAGCAGCATAGCGGCAACGTAGCCGAGCTGCTGGCCAGGAACGACGATCAGCAGGCCAAACAGACCGGAAACGCCCTGAGAAACCGTGCCGATGTGAAGCAGCGCCGCGAGCGCGCCGCCAAATCCGGCACCCAGGCAGGCCGTCACAAACGGGCGGACAAGCGGCAGCGTAACGGCATACATCAGAGGCTCGCCAACGCCCAGGATGCCAACGGGAATGGACTCTGCGACATACTTCTTAAGCTTGGCGTTCTTGGTCTTAAAGTACAGCGCCAAACCGGCACCGACCTGGCCGCCGCCAGCCATCATAAGGATGGGAAGCAGGTAATTGATACCCTTGGTAGCGCCGTCGGGATCGTTGAGCATAGCGTGGATCGGCGTAAGTGCCTGATGCAGGCCAACGGACACCAGCGGCAAGAAGCCTGCCGACAGGATATAGCCGCCCAGAACGCCCAGCTTCTCAAAGATAAAGGTGAGGACGCTAAAGATCGCGGTCGTCAGCCAAGCGCCAACCGGCTGGATGACAAGCATCAAAGCAAAGGCGCCGATGATGAGCACCAGCAGCGGAGACAAGAACGTGTCGAGTGCGTTGGGCATAACCTTGCGAATCTGACGCTCCATCCAGGCAAAAAATGCGCCAGCGATGAGAGCCGCGATCATGCCGCCCGCTGCGGGGTTGTACTGCGCACTGGTGAGCGGCAGCAGAATGGCAGTGGCAGGATCAGCCGCGCCAGGCGCAAGCAGGGGCATGGCACTGTTGGCGATACACATCATGCCGGCGATGCCGCCCAGCGCAGCGGAGCCACCAAACTCACGTGCCGCGTTATAGCCCACCAAGATGGGCAGATAGGCAAACAGGGCCCAGCCCATGGAACGAATGCCCTGGTACCACCACTCGCCTGCAAGCGCGCCTGCCGTCGAGACGTTAATGACGTTGCAGATACCGTTGATGAGGCCAGCCGCAATGATGCCGGGAAGCAGGGCGACGAAGACATTGGAAATCTTCTTGAGGAAGGCCTGAACCGGCTTTG
>CAJMPF010000288.1 GCA_905215195.1 uncultured bacterium
TGTCCGCCGCCAGCAGATGTCTCGCCCGGGCGTGGCGGCACGGGGCGAATCAGACAATGCTTGGTGTAGCCGATCAGGTCACGACGCCCGGCCTTTTCCAGCGCCTCGCGTACGAGCTTGTAGTTCTCGGGCTTGCGATACTGGATGAGCGCGCGCTGCATGGCCTTCTCATGCGGGTCGCGCGCCACGTAGATCGGCTGCATGGTGCGCGGATCTACACCGGTGTAGTACATGCAGGTCGACATGGTGGACGGGGTGGGGTAGAAGTCCTGTACCTGCTCGGGCATGTAGCCCATGTCGCGCACGGCTTCGGCAAGGTCCACGGCTTCCTTCATGGTTGAACCGGGGTGGCTCGAGATCAGATACGGCACCACGTACTGCTTGAGTCCGTATTCGCGGTTCAAGCGTTCAAATTTACGGCAGAACGCGTCGTAGACGGCTCGGCTCGGCTTGCCCATCACACTCAGCACCGCATCGCTCACGTGCTCGGGTGCCACGCGGAGCTGGCCCGAGACATGATGCTCCAATAGCTCGCGCAAAAACTCGTCCGAGGCATCGGCCATGGTGTAGTCAAAACGGATGCCGCTGCGGACGAAGACCTTTTTAACGCCCGGCAGCTGGCGCAGGTCGCGCAACAGCTGCGTGTAGCCGCTCTCGTCGACCACCATGTTCTTGCATACGCTCGGCCACAGGCAGCGCTTGTTCTTGCACACGCCGTGCTTGAGCTGTTTGTCGCAGGCAGGGCGGCTAAAGTTGGCCGTCGGTCCGCCCACGTCGTTGATGTAGCCCTTAAACTCGGGATCGCGCGTGAGCAGCTCGGCCTCGCGCATGATCGAGTCGTGGCTGCGCATCTGCAACACGCGGCCCTGGTGGAAGGTAAGGGCGCAAAACGAGCACTCGCCAAAACAGCCGCGGTTGGAGCTAATGGAAAACTTGATCTCGGCAAAGGCTGGCACGCCGCCCGCCGCGTCGTAGTCGGGATGCCAATCGCGTGCGTAGGGGAGTTCGGCAACCTCGTCCATCTCGTCGGTGGTGAGTGTTGCCGACGGCGGGTTCTGCACCACGTACACGCTGTTGGGATATGGCTCTACCAAGCGATGGCCGGTGATAGGGTCCATATTTTGCTGCTGCACGTTAAAGCTGCGGGCGTAGTTGAGCTTGTCAGCGGCAAGGTCGTCCCAGCTGGGCAGCAGGTCGTAGTCGTAGACCTCGTCGAGCGAACCCGTGCGGTAAACGGTGCCGTTGATATAGGTGATCTGATCGACGGGCAGCCCCGCGTCGAGCGCGTCGGCGATCTCGACAATCGCGTGCTCGCCCATGCCGTAGATGAGGATGTCGGCGCCCGAGTCGAGCAGCACCGAGCGCTTGAGCTTGTCCTGCCAGTAGTCGTAGTGGGCCAGGCGACGCAGGCTTGCCTCGATGCCACCGATAATGATGGGGGCGTCCTTAAACGTCTGACGGATGAGGTTGCCGTAGACCGTGACGGCTCGGTTGGGACGGCGCCCCTCCTCGCCACCGGGGGTATAGGCGTCGGTGCGGCGGCGGTGCTTGGTCACCGAATAGTGGTTGACCATGGAGTCCATGTTGCCGGCACTGACGAGAAAGCCCAGGCGCGGCTCGCCGAGCACGGTGATGCTGGTGGGGTCGGTCCAGTCGGGTTGGCAGATGATGCCCACTTTGTAGTCGTGCGCGTCGAGGACGCGGCTGATGATGGCCATGCCAAAGCTGGGATGGTCCACATAGGCGTCGCCGCAGATGTAGACAAAGTCGCACTGGTCCCAGCCGCGTGCATCCATGTCGGCTCGACTGACGGGGAGGAATTTATCGCGGCCCGGGCGCCAGGGGCGGGCGGGCGTCGCTTGGGAATGCTTGGTGCGGGCGACCGTGGCCTGGGGTATGCGTGGTGTGCCCACCCTGCGCCTTGCCGCCGCGCTTTTGCTGCTGGCCCTGTTTGCCCTGCTGACTGCGCTGGTTGTTCTGAGCGTGCTGAGGCTTTTTTGCCACGATCCCTCCCGGTGTTTGTATGCTGCACGTAATTGTAACCAGTCTTTTTGGGACGGGGCTAAAAAGACTGGTGGAGTACACGAGCTGGCGGATCGGCGTGTCGATGCGGGTGCCGGCGCCGCGCCC
>CAJMPF010000289.1 GCA_905215195.1 uncultured bacterium
CGTCGCCGATTCGACCGATGCCTTCGACGTGGTCGACGGACAGCTCACCATCAAGGGTATCTGCGAAATCTACCGCCGCATGCAGGAGCTGGGATAGAGCAGGGGCTTAAGTCGAGCACGCCCGATGCCGCAGTCCCCGCAAAGGCTCGCCAAACCTATTCCTCAGACAGGCGAAACCCTCCCCGGCACAGGCCGAGGAGGGTCTTGTTGTCATCGTTGTCTTTGAGCGCTGGCGCCTCGCGCTACAGCCCGCGAATCCATACGGCCTCGGGCGGAAACTCCTGCTCGCCGGCATCGGTCTTGATGGTCGCGCGGCCCCAGATGTCCAGGCCCGCAAACACACCGACCGCAAGCGGCAAGCCGTTGGGCGACACCGCCGCAACTTGGCGACCGAGCAGCGGCACCATGTCGAAGTACTCGCCCAGCACGGGGGCCAGCGGACCGGCAGCACCCTGTGGCGTGTTGGCGACAACCGCCCAGGCATCCACGCGGGTCAACACGGCGGCGGCCAGCGCCTCGACCAGCGCTTCGTCAGCCACATCCACGCCAAGCTCGCTCAGTGCCGAACGCTCAATATCCACCGTCACGGCACCGAACATGCCCGCGGCACCGGCACCGCCGTTGACGGCGACGCGCGCGAGCGACGTCTCAAACGCGGGCGCGCCGCACACGATGTCACTCGGCCACTGGATGCCCACTTTGCCGGCAAGCCCCAGGCCCGGCGTTGCGGCCGTGCCCGCGAGCGCGTCCATCATACCCATTGCGGCCACAAACGGCAGGCCGTGGAAGGCGTGCATGTTCACATCGGGGCGCACGACCAGCGAAAACATCAGCGATGCATCGCCCGCGCTCCACGCGCACCAGCCCGCGGACATGCCCTCGCGGCCCGCGTCGCGCGCCGCGTCGAGCTCGGTGCCGGCGGCAACAGCATTCATCTCGATCATCTACATACGCCCCAATTCGCCCACGATATGACCCACACGGTCCTCGGGCTCCTTGACCTCGACGCCGTTGTAGCGGAAGAACCGCGCCGGGTCGTGCATCAAGTCCTCGAGCGGCACCAGCACAAAATCGCGCTCGCCGATCAGCGGATGCGGCAGGCGCAGCTTTTTGCCGCCGTGGGTCTCGCCGTCCATCCACAGCAGGTCCAAGTCGATGGTGCGCGGACCGTTTGCCTTGGCCTTTTTGGAGCGGTCGCGCCCCAGCTCAGCCTCGATCTTCATAAGCTCGTCGAGCAGCACCAACGGCGCCAGCTCGGTCTTGATCTCGATGACGGCGTTGGCAAACGCGTCCTGGCGCGTCTCGTAGGCAGGCTCGCTCTCGTAGATCTTGGAGGAGTTGGACACGCAGGTGAGTGGAATCTCGGCGATCATCTCGCGTGCAGCGCGGATGTTGTCGCAGCGATGCCCCAGGTTGGAACCCACGGCCACAAACGCGCGGCGCGGCTGCGGCTTGGCAACCGCCCAGTAACCGTTCAGGAACTGCGCAAAACCCGCGGCGTCGTGCACGCGCACGATGTTGGCACCGGCCTGGATGGCGCCCAGGCACACGCCAAACGTAGCGGCATCGCGCTCGGCGGCCTCGGTCACGCCCGAGACGGCGCCCACAAAGCGCTTGCGCGACACGGCGCACATGAGCGGATAGCCCAGTGACGCCATCTTGGCAGTCTCGCGCTGGATGACGATGTCCTCGTTAGCCGACTTACCAAAGCCCGGGCCAGGATCGATGCAGATGCGGTCGCGCGACACGCCGGCATGGATGAGTGTGCGGGCCTGGTCAGACAGAAAGCCCATGACGCGGCGCATAATGGGCGCCGAATCGGGCAGGGTGAAGCGGCGGAGCTGCGAGGTGGGCACGTAGGCTTCCTCGCGGCGGGCGCTGCGGCGCATCATGGCGGCCAGACGGTCATTGGACTCCGATGCGGCCTCGGTGGCTGCGGGCGCGGGCGCGACGGTCTCGGCGGCAGCAGTCTGCTCGGCGGCGGGCGTCTCCTGCTCGCTTGCAGGCTCGGACGTGGGCTCCGGTTCGCCAAACGGCAACGAGGGCTGTACCACACCGCCCGGAAGCTTGGCCTCAACCTTGGGCTCGCCCAGCAACTTGCCGCGACGGCGACGGGCCGG
>CAJMPF010000290.1 GCA_905215195.1 uncultured bacterium
GCTTGGGCTGGGCGGGATCTTTGTCAAGGACGAATCGAAGCGTTTTGGGCTCAACGCCTTCAAGGTGCTGGGCGGCTCCTTCGCCATGGCCCGGTACATCGCCGGCGAGATGGGCCGGGACGTGTCTGAAATGAATTACGACTACCTGACCAGCGAAGCCTTCCGTAAGGAATTCGGTCAGGCCACTTTCTTCACCGCCACCGATGGCAACCATGGCCGCGGCGTGGCGTGGGCTGCCAACAAGCTGGGCCAGAAGGCTGTCGTGCACATGCCCAAGGGTTCCACCAAGCCCCGCTTCGACAACATCGCCGCCGAGGGCGCCACGGTGACCATCGAAGAGGTCAACTACGACGAGTGCGTGCGCATGGCCGCCGCCGAGGCCGATGCCTGCGAGCGCGGCGTTATCGTTCAGGACACCGCCTGGGAGGGCTACGAGAAGATCCCGTCTTGGATCATGGAGGGCTACGGCACCATGGCTTCCGAGGCTGCCGAGCAGCTGCGCGAGATGGCCATCAACCGCCCGACGCACGTCTTTGTCCAGGCTGGCGTAGGCTCGCTGGCCGGCGCCGTGGTGGGCTACTTCACCAACCTGTATCCCGATAACCCGCCCACCTTTGTCGTGGTCGAGTGCGCGCCTGCCGCCTGCCTGTACAAGGGCGCTGCCGCCGGCGACGGCGACCCGCGCATCGTGGACGGCGACATGCCCTCCATCATGGCCGGCCTGTGCTGTGGCGAGCCCAACATCCTGGGCTGGGATATCCTGCGCAACCACGCTACCGCTTTCGTGTCCTGCCCCGACTGGGTCACTGCTCGCGGCATGCGCACCCTGGGCGCTCCCGAGAAGGGCGACCCGCGCGTCATCTCCGGCGAGTCCGGCGCGGTGACCACCGGCCTGGTCGAGACCCTCATGCTCGATCCTGAGTACGCCGAGCTCAAAGAGCTCATCGGCCTGGACAAGACGAGCTCCGTGCTCTGCTTCTCCACCGAGGGCGACACGGATCCGGATCAGTACCGTCGCATCGTCTGGGAGGGCGAGTACCCCACTTGCTAGCAGATTGACCTGTCCGGGTGGCGGAGCATATGTTTGCTCCCTGCTCGAACAGTCCTGCGCAAGACGGAAAGCACATTAAGTGCTTTCCTTTGCGTGCGGAACTCGCGACGGAGCAAACATATGCTCCGCCACCCTACGTCCACTTGCTCGTGGGGTACTCGACCTCACGCTGCTTGGCACAAGTGATCTATCTGAAATATCTATCTGTAGGTAAACCCTTGTAGAAAGGTTGACTGTTATGACTAAGGAACTCGATTTCGACGCTATCAAGGCTGCTGCTGAGTCCCATCGTGCTGATATGACTCGCTTCCTGCGCGCTATGATCTCCCATCCCTCTGAGTCCTGCGAGGAGGGCGAGGTTGTCGCCTGCATCAAGGCCGAGATGGAGAGCCTTGGCTATGACGAGGTCAAGGTCGACGGCCTGGGCAACGTTATGGGCTTTATGGGCGAGGGCGACAAGATCATCGCCATCGACTCTCACATCGACACCGTCGGCATCGGCAACATCGATAACTGGGATGCCGATCCTTATGAGGGCTACGAGACCGACGAGATCATCTACGGCCGCGGCGGCTCCGACCAGGAGGGCGGCATGGCCTCCGCCACCTACGGCGCGAAGATCATGAAGGACCTCGGCCTCATCCCCGAGGGCTACAAGATCATGGTCGTCGGCTCCGTGCAGGAGGAGGACTGCGACGGTATGTGCTGGCAGTCCATCGTCAACGAATACTTCAAGGGTCCCGAGGACGCGCGCGACCAGATCGAGTTCGTCATCTCCACCGAGCCCACCGACGGCGGCATCTACCGCGGTCACCGCGGCCGCATGGAGATCCGCGTCGATATGCACGGCGTCTCCTGCCACGGCTCCGCGCCCGAGCGCGGCGACAACGCCATTCACAAGATGGCTGAGGTCCTGCTCAACGTCCGCGACCTCAACGAGAACGACGCCGGCGACGACAAGGAAGTCAAGGGCCTCGTGAAGATGCTCGACCCGAAGTACAATCCCGAGCACTGGGAGGATGCCCGCTTCCTCGGCCGCGGCACCTGCACCACCAGCCAGATC
>CAJMPF010000291.1 GCA_905215195.1 uncultured bacterium
AAGCGCCTCGCGCGCTTTCCTGATCTGCTCGTCACCATCGTCTACCAGCGACAACAGCTCTAGTGAACGATCACGCATGGCAAAGACGTCGTCCATGGTGGGGCCCCACTGGCGCAGCAGGCCCTTGAGGTCGGAATAGCGCTCGCGCATACGAGCGAGCTCACGCGGGTCGAAGGCGACGCCATCGCGATAAGCACGCAGCTCATTGGCGCAATCCTCGAGCGAGATGCAGGCGTCCGAAAGCGCATCGGCGATGTCGCCTAGCTTGCGGTCAACGGTCGCCATGCGCGAAAGCTCGGCTACGGCGCCGTTCACAGCATCGAGCGCTCCCCCTTCGGCAGCAAGCGATGCATGGGCATCGTTGGCCGTGGCCACCAACACCTCGGCATGCTCGGAGCGCGGCAGCAGCTCCTCGAGCTCCTCGTACTCACCTGGCTTGGGGTCAACCTCGGCGATACGCTCCAGGGCGAAGCGCGCCTCCTCGACACGACTCCCCTGCGCACGCGACGCCTCCTCGACGCGACGGACCTCCTTGGCAGCCGCACGCGATGCCTTAAAGCAAGCACAGTAGTGCTCGAGCGCCTCGAGTGCCGGGCGCCCTGCCCAGGCATCGACCATGGCAACATGATGCGCCGGGTCGAGCAGGCGCTGGTGCTCGTGCTGACCGCAAAGATCCATCATCACGCCGACGCGCTCCGAAAGTTCGCGCACGCTGGCGATGCGGCCGTCAATCTTGACGCGGCTGCGACCCTCGGCAGAAAGGCTGCGCTGCACGGTGAAGCCCTCCGTGTCGTGCGGGCCATCGAACAAGCGCGCCTCGACGCTCGCCAGCGCCTCGCCCTCGCGCACGGTCGACGAATCCGCGCGTTCGCCCAAGATGAGCTTAAGCGCCGAGAGCAGCGCAGTCTTGCCGGCGCCAGTCTCGCCGGTCAGGACCGTTAGGCCAGCGCTGGGCACCAGCGTCGCTTCACGAATGAGTGCAATGTTTGAAACCTGCAGCTCATCGATCATGGCGAACTCCGTAGAACACGCGGCTTACCGAGTTGTAGAAGCTCTCGGGGCCATAGTCGAGCAGCAGCACATCGCCGGGACCGCGACGCACGGCCACGCTCTCGACGGTGCCATCGCAGGTAATAAACTGCCCGTCGATGGCAATAGCCGGTACACTCGGGCGGTCATCGGACATAAAAATCTCGACAACATCGCTCGGCGAGGTCAAAAAGGCACGGGCCTGAATCGTATGCGGCGCGATCGGCACGCAGACCATGCCCGTATAATCCGGACTCACGATAGGACCGCCGGCACTGAGGGCGTAACCCGTGGAGCCGGTTGCCGTGGACACAACCACACCATCGCCGCGCAAGCGATCGATATGGTGGCCCGATACGGGGATGTCGAACTCGACCATATCGGACAGGGGCCCACGCGTGAGCGCCATATCGTTGAGGGCGAACGAACGCACGACATCCTTCGTGCCGTCCTCACGCACGGAAACGATGTCTGCGGCAATCGTAGCGCGACGGCTCACGTGGAGCTCACCGGACAGGGCATCGCTCACAACCTGCAAAATGTCGCGCTCCTCGGGACTCGCTGCGGTCAAAAAACCCAGATGACCATAGGAAAGACCAAGAATGGGAATCTCGCGATAGTTGAGGATGCGGGCAGCCCGCAAAAGCGTGCCGTCGCCGCCGAGCGTAATAACCAAGTCGGCATCGTCAACATCGGGCGCGCTCTGGATCTTGGAGCGCTGGTCGGCAGCCCATGCGACCTCGTAGCCCTGGCGCGAAAGCCAAAGCTCGAGCATCAGGCCGCTCTCGACCGCCTCTTGCTTATAGTAATTGGGAACCAGAAAGACCTTCATAGCGTTGCCGCTTTCTCGCTCAAAGCCGATACCTGTGCTTGCAGCTCGTCTTTCGAGCGCTCGCCGGGGGCGAGTCTCGTGCCGTACAGGAAAAACTCAACGTTACCCTTGGCGCCATGGATGGGCGACACGCACACGTCGCGCGGGAACAGGCCCTTAGCGGCAAAGAGCTCGATCGCCGCCACGAGCGTATCGCAACGGACGGCGGGGTCTGTCACGATACCGCCGTCGCC
>CAJMPF010000292.1 GCA_905215195.1 uncultured bacterium
ATCTCGCTAACACCCAGGTCGATTGCGCGCTGAATCACCTTTGTCGGCAGCGGGAAGCTCTCCATTACGCTTGGTTTAAACGGGCGGACCTTACCTGCAAACAGTTCCTTGTCGCCTGCCAGAATGCGCACGCGTGCGGCGTCGACCGGTCGGCGCACGCGGAAGTTGAGTTTGGTGAGTGCCACAGACGTAATGCGTCCCGGCAGCGCGTAGCTCGCAATGCCGGCGGGGGAGACCGTGAGCTCGAAGCCCGTGTCCGTGTCCGCGTCCGTCTCGGCTTCGCCGCCCAGCGCGTACGCCGCCGCAGCTGCGCCAGCCCTCTCGGACTCGGTCGTCACGTTGTCGGCCAGGTCGTGCACGTGCAGCACGTTTCCACAGGCAAAGATGCCCGGCACGCCCGTCTGCAGGCTTTGGTTCACCACGGCGCCGCGCGTGCGCGGGTCAAGCTCAACGCCTGCGGCAACCGAAAGCTCGTTCTCGGGAATCAAGCCCACCGAAAGCAGCAGCGTGTCACACGGAACAATGCGCTCGGTCCCCGGAATGGGCGCCAGGTGCTCGTCGACCTGGCTTACCTCGACGGCCTCCACGCGGTCGTGCCCGATCACACGTGTGACGGTGGTGGACAGGTGCAGCGGAATTCCAAAGTCGTCCAGGCAGTTCTTGACGTTGCGGCGCAGCCCGTTGGCGTACGGCATGAGCTCGTACACGCCCTCGACCGAAATCCCCTCGAGCGTGCAGCGGCGCGCCATGATAAGCCCGATGTCGCCCGAGCCCAAAATGACGGCGCGCGAGCCGGGCTTGAGGTTTTCGATATTGATGTATCGCTGCGCCAGGCCCGCCGTAAACACGCCGGCGGGACGGCTGCCGGGGATCTTGATCTCGCTGCGTGTGCGCTCGCGGCATCCCATGGCAAGGACGACCGCACGCCCGGTGAGCTGAAGCATGCCGGTACGGCTCATGAGCGTGACGGTATGGACTGCGGTGGCTCCCGCGGTCTTGTCCGCATTCAGCGTGCCCACAGCCTCGCCCTCGACCGAATCGATCTCAATCACCATACTGCCCAAGAACAGCGCAATGTCGGTCGCGCGCACCTGGTCGATAAAGCGCTGCGCGTACTCGGGACCGGTGAGCTCCTGTTTAAAGTGCGACAGGCCAAAGCCGGGGTGGATGCACTGGCGGAGGATGCCGCCCAGGTGCTGCTCGCGCTCCACGATGGCTACGCGTGCCCCTGCCTTATGCGCGGCCAGCGCGGCCGCCATGCCGGCAGGTCCGCCCCCGCCGATAACGACCACGTCGAAGGCCTGCGTTTGTACGGCTTCTACGACGTCGCAATCAATCGCGCTCGATTTGAATTTCGCCATCCTAGCGCACCCCCTTCAGCGGTCCCTCAACCAGCCAAGAACCGGCATCCTCCAACAGCACCTCGCTGGGGTCACAGTCCAACTCACGGGCAAGAATCGCCACCACACGGCTCTGGCAAAAGCCGCTTTGGCACCGTCCCATGCCGGCACGGCAGCGACGCTTGACGCCCTCGACCGAAACCGCGCCCGGGCGGCGTCGGATCGCGGCCACGATCTCGGCCTCGGGCACCGTCTCGCAGCGGCAGACGATCTGCCCCCACGCGGGATCGGACTCAATGAGCTTTTCCTTGCGCGCGAGCGGCGCACGGTCAAAGTCGTCCGGTGCGTGGCGAATTGGGTTCCAGTCCGCCCGCTCGTGCAGCTCCACGCCCGCCTCGCGTATCACGTGCTCCATGCGCTCGGCAATGGCCGGCGCACTCGCCACGCCCGGCGACTGAATACCCGCCGCTTGGAACAGCCCCGGCACCACGGCTGACTGCCCAATAAAGAAGTCGTTCGTCCCCTTAATGACCGGACGTCCGCCGGCAAATGCGCGCACCACGCGGCGCGTATCCAGATCGGGCACCAGCTTGCGCGCGCCGGTCAGCAGCGCGTTCACATCGCTCGCATAGGTCTGCGTGTCGCCCGGCTCGCGCACGGCGGCCGTGGCAGTGATCACGGTGTTGCCGTGTACGGTACCCGTGACGATAACGCCCTTCGATATCGGCG
>CAJMPF010000293.1 GCA_905215195.1 uncultured bacterium
GCGGAGCGGCTCAAACGAAAGGAACCCTGTATGGAGTCCTCCGCCTACCCGATGCTCTTTAGCCCGATCAAGGTCGGTACGACCGAGGTCAAGAACCGCGTCTTTATGCCGCCGGTGTCCACCAACCTGGCCGATCATGGCTATGTGACCGACGACTTGGTCGATCATTACCGTGCCCGCGCCAAGGGCGGCGTGGGCCTCATCATCACCGAGGTCGTGACGGTCGAGCCTACCTATACCTATCTGCCGGGTGACATGTGCTGCTACGACGACACGTTTATCCCTGGCTGGGAAAAGCTCGCCGCGGCCGTCCACGAGTATGGCTGCAAGATCATGCCGCAGCTCTTCCACCCCGCCTACATGGCCTTTAACATTCCGGGTACGCCGCGCCTGATCGCTCCGTCCTTTGTGGGCCCGTCTTACGCCCGCGAGGCACCGCGTCCCATCACGGTCGATGAGATCCACGAGCTCACGCATCAGTTCGGTGACGCCGCCGTGCGTATGCAGAAGGCCGGTGTCGATGGCGTCGAGGTCCATGCGGCACACGCCCACGGCATGCTCGGCGGCTTTTTGACTCCGCTCTACAACAAGCGCACCGACGAGTACGGTGGCTCGCTCGACGCCCGCATGCGCTTCTTGCTCGAGGTCATCGCCGAGATTCGCGAGCGCTGCGGCAAGGACTTTATCATCGATGTCCGCATCTCGGGCGACGAGTACACCGATGGCGGCCTGACCCTCAACGACATGATTTACGTCTCGCGTCGCCTGGAGAAGGCCGGCGTCGACATGATTCACGTGTCGGGCGGCACCACCATCAAGCGCGGCTCCGCGATTCCCGCCGCCGGTACGCAGCAGGCCTCGCACGCCGCCTGCTCGCGCGAGATCAAAAAGCACGTCAACATTCCCGTCGCCACCGTCGGACGTATCAACGAGGCCTGGATCGCCGAGGAGCTGATCGAGGACGGCGCCGCCGACATCTGCATGATGGGCCGCGCCAACCTGTGCGATGCCGAGTTCTGCAACAAGGCCGCTGCCGGCAACGCCGACGACATCCGCCCCTGTATTGGCTGTCTGCGCTGCCTGAACGGCATTATGTTCGGCAAGCGCATCTCCTGCACCGTCAACCCGGACGTGGAGCGCGACGAGGCTGGCTACGAGCCTGCCGCCGAGGCCAAGAACGTGCTCGTTGTGGGCGCTGGTCCTGCGGGCATGGAGGCGGCGTTCATTGCCGCCAAGCGCGGCCACAACGTAGTGCTCGTGGATAAGCAGGACGAGCCGGGCGGCGAGATGCGTATCGCGGCCGTTCCGCCGGCAAAGCAGGAACTCACCCGCGTGATCAAGTATCAGTACCGTCGCCTGGCCGAGGTCGGCGTGAAGTGCGTATTTGGCACCGAGCTTACTGCCGATGACATTCAGCGTGACTACGCCGGCTACGAGGTCGTCCTGGCCTATGGCGCCGAGCCCATCGCCCCGGCCTTCATGCGGGGATTTAAGCAGGTCATGACGGCCGACGACCTGCTGGGTGGCAAGGCTTTCCCGGGTAAGAAGATCGTCATCGTGGGCGGCGGCACCGTTGGCTGCGAGACGGCCGATTACCTGGCCCCGTTGGTCAACGACCTGTCGCCGGCCAACCGCGATGTCACCGTCATCGAGATGACCAAGACGCTCGCCGCCAACGAGGGCGGTGCCGGTCGCGCGGTGCTCATCACGCGCATGCTCTCCAAGGGCGTCCACGTGCTGACCGAGGCCAAGGTGACCGAGATTACCGAGGACACTATCAGCTACGAGAAGGACGGCGAGGTCCACACCATCGCCGATGCCGATACGCTGGTACTTGCCATGGGCTATCGTCCCAATACCAAGTTGGCCGACGACCTTGCCGCTGCCGGCGTTGCCACCCACGTGCTGGGCGATGCCAACAAGTGTGGCAACATCCGCGATGCCATCGGCGATGGCTATAAGGTTGCCTGCGAGCTCTAGTCAACCCCTTGGTGCATGTGAGGCCTATCCCCGCGGCGTCAGTCGGTAGATAGCAAAAAGCGGCGGTCGTCCCGTACATGGGACG
>CAJMPF010000294.1 GCA_905215195.1 uncultured bacterium
CAATATCTGCACAAAGAATGTCCGCACCACCTGCGCTTCCCGCATGCTCGGGGACTACCAGAGCGTCTACACCGCCACCTGCGTCCAGCGCATGCTCGATGCCGGCTGCCTGCCCATGGGCAAGGCCAACATGGACGAGTTTGCCTTTGGCAGCTCTACCGAGAGCTCGGCGTTCCACCGCACCAACAACCCCTGGGATACCGAGCGCGTGCCCGGCGGCTCCTCGGGCGGCTCCGCTGCAGCCGTCGCCGCGGGCGAGGTCGCGCTCTCGCTGGGTTCGGACACCGGCGGCTCCATCCGCCAGCCGGCGTCGCTGTGCGGCGTGGTGGGCTTTAAGCCCACGTATGGCGCCGTGAGCCGTTACGGCGTGGTTGCCTTTGGCTCTTCGCTCGACCAGGTGGGACCCTTTGGCCGCACGGTCGAGGATGTCGCGCTGGCCATGAACGCGCTTACCGGCGCGGGCCACGATCCGTACGACTGCACCAGCCAGGATTGCGCCGTCGACTTTACCGAGCATCTCAACGACAGCATCGAGGGCAAGCGCGTGGGCATCATTCCCGCGTTTATGGAGGCCGAGGGCCTGACGCCCGAGGTCAAGGCTGCTGTTCAGCGCGCCGCCCAGGAGCTGCGGAACCAGGGCGCCGAGCTGGTCGAGGTCGACCTGCCGCACCTGGACGCCGCCATCGCCGCCTACTACGTCATCGGCCCGGCCGAGGCGTTCTCCAACCTGGCACGTTTCGACGGCATTCGCTACGGCTATCAGGAGGAGGGCTGCGCCAACCTGTCCGACCAGAGTTCGCTTTCGCGCGCCCACGGCTTTGGCGCCGAGGCCAAGCGCCGTCAGATGCTCGGCGCCTACCTGCTGAGCTCGGGCGTGTACGACAAGTACTACTACGCTGCGCAAAAGGCCCGCACGCTCATCACGCAGGACTACGATGCCGCGTATGCCAAGGTGGACACCATCCTCATGCCCGCCTCGCCACGCACGGCCTTTAAGTTTGGCGAGATCAGCGACCCCACGCAGATGTATCTCTCCGACCTGTACACCATCTCGCTCAACATTTGCGGCAACGGTGGCATCTCGGTGCCGCTGGGCCTGGGCGTGGACAGCAAGCTGCCCGTTTCTGCCCAGCTGGTGGGACCTGCCTTTAAGGACCGTCAGCTGCTCACGTTTGCCCGCGCCCTGGAGCGCGGCTTTGCCGATACCGCTACGGGTGCGCCCGCGCTTTCCGTCGCGCCCGATTTTGCCGGGAAGGGAGGCGAGCTGTAATGAAGGAGCTTTCCGAGGTCCTGCAGGATTGGGAGGCCGTGATCGGCCTGGAGATCCATACCGAGCTCACCGCACTCGATACCAAGATGTTCTGCAACTGCAAGCTCAGCCACGATGACGAGCCCAACGCCAACGTGTGCCCGGTGTGCCTGGGCCTGCCCGGCGCCCTGCCGGTTCCCAACAAGCGCGCCATCGAGAGCATCGTCAAGGCCGGCCTCGCCACCAACTGCGAGATCCAGCGCCACTCGATGTTCTACCGCAAGCACTACTTCTATCCCGATATGGCCAAGAACTTCCAGACTACGCAGGGTCCGGTCGCCTTTGCCATGTACGGTCACCTGGATCTGGACGTGACCGGTCGCGGTGCCGCCGAGCGCCCCGACTGCGCGTTTGGCGAGGCCGAGGCCCAGAGCCTGGCGAGCGCCTCGGCCAACGCCGAGGGCCTGTCCACGTCCATGACGTCGACCATGCGCGAGGGTAACCAGCGCGCCGGTCACCTGGCCAGCTACGACGCGTCCAACCTGCAGATGCCTGAGCGTCGCGAGGACGGTTCCTACACGGTACCCATCCGCATTCTGCGCATCCACATGGAGGAGGACGCCGCCAAGATGGTGCACGTGGGAGGTGCCGAGGGCCGCATTACCGCCGCGGCTGAGTCACTCGTCGACTACAACCGCTGCGGCACGCCTTTGATTGAGCTCGTGACCGAGCCCGACTTGCGTACGCCCGAGGAGGCTCGCCTGTTTATGGAGAAGCTCCGTCGCATCTTTGTGACGCTGGGCATTTCGGACTGC
>CAJMPF010000295.1 GCA_905215195.1 uncultured bacterium
GTAGAGGTTGGTCAGCGAGCCGGTCGGCGTCGGGACGCGCTGGGCGGCACCGATGAGCTTGCCGTTGAGCTCGGGGAGAACCAGGCCGATGGCCTTGGCAGCGCCCGTGGTGTTCGGGACGATGTTCTCGGAGCAGGCGCGGGAGCGACGGAAGTTGCCCTTGCGCTGCGGGCCGTCGAGCGGCATCTGGTCGCCGGTGAAGGCGTGGATGGTGGTCATGATGCCGGACACGATGGGAGCGAAGTCGTTCAGACCCTTGGCCATCGGGGCAAGGCAGTTGGTGGTGCAGGAAGCAGCGGAGATGATGTTGTCCTCAGCGGTCAGCGTCTCATGGTTGACGTTGTACACGATGGTGGGCAGATCGCTGCCGGCCGGAGCGGAGATGACGACCTTCTTGGCGCCAGCGTTGATGTGGGCCTGAGCCTTAGCCTTGCTGGTGTAGAAGCCGGTGCACTCGAGAACGACGTCGACGTCGAGGTCGCCCCAAGGCAGGTTGTTGGCGTCGGCCTCCTTGTAGATCTTGATCTCCTTGCCGTCAACGGTGATGGAATCCTCGCCAGCAACGACCTCGTGATCGCGAGCGTAGTTGCCCTGCGTGGAGTCGTACTTCAGCAGGTAAGCGAGCATATCGGGAGAGGTGAGGTCGTTGATAGCGACGATCTCGGAGCCCTCATGACCGAACATCTGACGGAAAGCCAGACGACCGATGCGACCGAAGCCGTTAATAGCAACCTTTACTGCCATTGTGTCTCCTTTCGTAAGGCCCCCGCAAGCTACAGCGCCTGCCGTTGAGGCCCACAAACTAACCACTCGCCTAATATACCTTTTTTTTGACTTGAATTTCACGAGAATGCTCGAAATTGAAAATCAAATTTACGTTAAAACGTTTTAAAGAATAAAATAGCAGCTAAATCCGTATATAAGTCGATACTTCAAACTACTTGTTTGCTTCAATGAACTTTTCAAGCCTCAAAACGCGATGGTACAGGGCAGACTTCGACAAGGGAGGGTCAGCCATCTCGCCCAGATCGCGCAGCGACAGATCGGGATAGCGCTCGCGCAGGTCGCAAAAGACTGCCAAGGCGTCCGGAAGCGTGTCGCGCAAACCCCGCTGTTCGAGCTCATCGATCAACGCAAGCTGATGCTGGGCGGCACCCGCACTTCTGGTCTGATTGGCCAGTTCGGCATTCACGCGACGGTTTACGTCGTTCTTAACCAATTTGACCGCGCGCGCTTCCTCGATCTCGGCAACGCTGCGCTTGGCGCCAATCAGCTTTAGGAGCTGCTCAATCTCCTCGGCGCTCTTAATGTAGACAGCAAAGGATCCGCGCCGCGCGTTAACGCGCGCATGGACCCCAATCTGCTCCAATAGATCGCAAAGTCCCCGGGCATACTGCTCGCCCTGCACCGCGATCTCCAAATGAAAGTCGCCGCGGGGATCGGCCACGAAACCGCCGGCGATGAGCGCGCCGCGGATGTAGGCAAGCCTGCAGCAGGGACGGGCAACGATGTGCCGGGGAACACCGGCGACGAGCCCTCCCCTGCGGTCGAGAATGCCCAGCAGCACCAGAGCCTTGTCCAGGTCGGGTTGATCGGGCAGGGTAATGAGATAGTTACGGACCTTATGCAAGACCGATTTACGAACGGTGAATTCCGTTTTGAGCTTAAGGATGCGATGCGTCAGCGTGATCATCGTGCGCGCGACGGCACCCGTCTCGGTCGCGACCGTCAAACGATACCGCCCGGAGCCGGCCAGCGAAAGTGTACCGCTCACACGCGTCAGGGCGGCAAGCGTCGACAAATCGCAGTATTCACATTCGGGTTCGCAGCGCGCGAGCTCGTCACGCACCTCGGCGGTAAACGACATGCAGGCCTATGCTTTCGTGTTGGCGCGCGACAGGTCGCGATGGGAAATGCTCACATGATATTGGGCACCTTCTAAATAACGTGCCGTGGCCTCGGCGATGGCAACGCTGCGGTGTTGACCGCCCGTGCAGCCGATGGCAATCATCAGCCGACGCTTGCCTTCCCGCTGATACAGCGGCAGAAGATAATCC
>CAJMPF010000296.1 GCA_905215195.1 uncultured bacterium
CACGGCCATTAAGGGCAAAAAGGCCGAGCGCAAGGAGCGTGAAGCGCTTGCGCGGCATAAGGACCAGCAGGACAGGCACGCACGGCGATAGCTTGTTGAGTTTTGGATCCGTGCGCTAGCTGCGTTTTCGGACCAGGGCGATATAGAAGCCCTCAAAGTCGCGGCTGGGCGGAATGGTCAGCGTGCCGGGCATGCCGTTGGCAATGGCTGAGACGTGGCCCGCGGCAATGGCCTCGGTAAGGGCGTTGCACTCGATGCGCGGTTCCTCACCGGCTTCGCGGGCGCGGCGTGCTTCGCTTTCACTCGGTGTACCGTCGAGGGGGATGAGCTCGCAGTCCATGTGCTTGTCGAGGGCCCCTTGCAGGGCATCCTCGTTTTCCTGCGGCAAGATCGAACAGGTCGAATAGACGAGCGTGCCGCCCGGTTTGAGGGCACCCATGGCGCGGTCCAGAAGTGCTCGCTGCGAGCGGGCGCACTTGCTCAGCAACTGCTCGGTCAGGCCGCGCAGGCTTTTCTCGTTGTCGCTGATGACGGTGCCCGTGCCGGTGCAGGGAGCGTCGAGCAGGATGCGATCAAAGCGGAAGAACTCGTCGAGCTCGCGTGCGTCGATGCGCATGACGGGCACGTTTTTGGCACCCTGACGGTGGAGGTTGGACTCAAGCTTTTCGGCGCGGGGAATGCTCATCTCACAGGCCGTGAGGTGTGCCTGGCCCTGGGTGAGGGCGGCGATCTGCGTCGTCTTGCCGCCGGGGGCTGCGCACATGTCCAGGATGTCCTCGCCGGCCTGAGCGCCCAGGACCAACGGCGGCATCATGGACGACAGGCTCTGCAGATAGATTTTGCCGTCGCGGTAGATGTCGAGATCCCACAGATCGGAAACCTGGGCCTCGGGCAGGATAAAGGCGTCCGGATACCAGGTAACGGTTTGGTGCGCGATGCCGGCGGCATCGAGCGCGGCGGCGATGTCCTCGGCGGTTGCCTTGAGCGTGTTGGCGCGCAGTGTGACCGGGCGTGTGGCCGCGGCTCCAAAGCCCTCGATCATGAGCTCGGCATCAGCGGGCGCATAGGCGCCGGCGACCGTGTCGACCATAAAGCGCGGCAGGTCGGCGCCGCAGGGAAGGGCGGCAAGCTGGTCGGAAAGCTCGGTGGAGGCAAGCTGCCTAAGCTTGAGCTCGGGCTTAACCTGCTTTTTCTGCTTACGACGACGCGGCTTGGACATCCGTCTTTCCTTCCACCTAAATGATTATTCTGGGACGGGGATTAAAACATCATTCCATGACCCCCGTCACAAAAGACTGTACTGTGGCGCCCGGGAATGATTTTTTAATCCCTGTCCCAGAATAATCATTCCCGGGCGCGTTGCTGCAGGCGTGCTTTAGTACTGGCTCTCGTGCTTGCTGAAGAAGTCGAAGCGCGGGGGCAGCGGCTTCACGCGGTGCTCACCGGGCTTCTCGCCCAGGCTCTCCACGAACTCGTCCGTGGAGGCAAAGATGTTATCCCAGCTAAAGAAGGCGACCGGGTCAACGTTGAAGTACTCGCAGATGAGCTCGCAGCCGGCCGGAACGATGCCGTGCATCAGGACGGTGGCCACGCGCAGCTCGGTAAAGGCGTCGACGAGGGCCTGCGTCATGGCGGCGTTTGCTGGCTCGCCCTCGAGCTTGTTGGCGGCCTTGGAGGCGTCGCTCCAGCGCTTGTTGGCGGCGCGCAGGTAGTCGTCACACACGGCAAGCGCGCGGTGCGTCTCGAACTTGTACATGGCCTGCTCAAAGGCAAGGGTTGCCTGCTGGGCGGCTTCGACCACGGTGTCAGAAGCGGCACCAGCGGGGATGCAGCCGTTGCGGTAGGGGCTCTCGTCGCCCTCCTTGACGGCGACGCCGTAGAAGCAGCTGCGTGCCAGACGGTTGAACACGCCGGTCAAAAGGGCGCTCTCCTTAAGGGCCGGATCGATGACGCGCTTGTCGTCGCAGGCGCGCACCTCGTTGCCGTCCTTGTCCTTGCCGGTCACGCGCGTGTCATATGCCTTGGGGCTAAAGCTTACCGGCTTTT
>CAJMPF010000297.1 GCA_905215195.1 uncultured bacterium
ACCAACGCCGCTGCCAGCAATACCAACAGCATGGCGGTGACATAGCCCGCAGCATCGAATCCTAAATCGATAACGTCGAAATGCCTGCCGGGAACAAAGATCTTATGTACCTGATCGCCAACGGAGCAGGCGGCGCAAAAGAGCAATACGGGCACGCAACGGGAGCATACGCTCCACGGACGCCTGGAAAAGCAAACCACGACCACGGAGGCGAACAATCCGACGAAGAAAAACTCTACGGTATGGGCAACGCGACGGACGTTCGTGCCCACCCACATGCGAATGGAAGCAAGTCGGCCAGACCGGACATTCGAGGCAGCCGAATCGGTGCCCCCGGTCATTCCGTTCTCCGCCTGAGCTTCACCCGTGGCATCGACAGCCTGAACGCCCGTAGCCTGGCCCTCCACCACACGCGCGGTAGACTCGCTCAGCAACGACGTCTCCACCGCATTTTGCTCCGTCAGCACCCAGATGCCCGCCAGCGTTGCAACGAACAGAACAATTGCGGTCCATCCGATTATTTGTTTTACGCGCGCCAAGGGCCAACCTCCTTTTTTGAATATCAGCGAGTGTAGCCCCAAATGGCATCGTCACCGTATCAAAATTTGAATCGCAACAGGAAGCGACAAAGCGACGCAAACCCCTACCCCGCCTCGCGCATCCAGCGATCGAACGTCCCCACGCACACGCCCAGGCACTTTGCTGCCTGGCTGCGGGTAATATCGCCTGCCTCATAGCTATCGCGCACCAGCTCAAACTGAGGAGGGCACGGCTTGCGAGGTCGACCGAAACGAACCCCTCGCGCCCGCGCCGCTGCAATTCCCTCCGCCTGGCGCCGATGGATATTCTCGCGCTCCACCTGCGCCACGTAGCTCAGCAGTTGCAGCACAATATCGGCAATCAGGGTGTTGGTCACATCCGGCGCGCCGCTGGCCCTAGCGCGCGTGTCAAGCAATGGCATGTCCAACACCACAATGGCAACCCCGAGCTCCTTGGTAATGCGTCGCCATTCCTCAAGAATCTCGGAGTAATTACGACCAAGTCGGTCGATAGAAAGCACCACCAGCACGTCCCCGTCTCCCAGGACGTGCAACAGCTCGCGATAATGCGGTCGATCGAAGTCCTTGCCGCTCGCATGGTCGGCATAAATATTCGCTGAGCCCACGCCATAGGCGCCCAGCGCATCCAGCTGCCGATTCAGATTCTGATCGCGCGAACTCACCCGCGCATACCCGTACACCGTCGCCATCTCATCCCCGCTTTCTTGTAAACCTGCCAAAAGGGACAGGTTTATTTTGGTAGGTTTTACCTCTCAAATAGCAGGTAAGCGGGCGGCCGAGCAGACGACAAGGTAGTCACGATTCAAATGCGAAGGGCGGTCCCGAAAGACCGCCCTCCGCTCTCTCGCCACGAGTCGGGATTTAGCTAATGGATAAGCTTAAAGTCCAAGTGTCCACGCGTGGTATTGACGCGCGAGACCTCGATAATCACGCGCTGGCCCAGTTCATAGCGAGTCCCCGTGTCGGCGCCCGTCAGCGTAAGCGCGTCCTCGTCGAACTCGAGCCACTCGTTGCCCAGGCTCTTAATTGAAACCAGGCCCTCGACCTGTGTTAGGTCCAAGCGCACAAAGAGGCCCATGCTGCTAACCCACGAGACGGTTCCGGCATAGCGCTCACCCAGACGGTCCTCATAGTACTGGGCAATCTTGATCTTTTGCGTCGCATGGCTGGCGGCATCTGCCGCGCGCTCGGCATCGCTACATGCGCGGCAGATCTGCGGCAGAATGCGCGGCAGCGACTCGCGCCCCTTGCCGATCAGCCGCGGCGTACGGACCAAGGCGTCCTTGCCGCCGAGCTGCTCATAGGCCAACTGCAGTTTGAGCACGCGGTGCACCACCAGATCGGGGTAGCGACGGATGGGACTCGTAAAGTGACAGTAGCACGGCGCGGCGAGCGCAAAGTGGCCCTCGTTGCGAGGCTTATACAACGCACGCTGCATACTGCGCAAAAGGAGCGTGTTGACGAGTGGCGCGTTAGCCGTGCCGG
>CAJMPF010000298.1 GCA_905215195.1 uncultured bacterium
CCGCTTCCGTTCGCGCTTTGGCGAGACGGTCGCCGTGTTCCATTCGCGCCTTTCGGCCGGCGAGCGCCTGGACCAGTGGGACATGGTCGCCAGCGGTGCGGCCCGCGTGGTCGTCGGCGCCCGCTCGGCGCTCTTTTGCCCGCTCAGCGACTTGGGTCTCATCATCATCGACGAGGAGCACGAGACCAGTTACAAGCAGGGTTCTAGCCCGCGTTACCACGCACGCGAGGTGGCGGCCAAGATGGCGCAGCGCTACCGCTGCCCACTCGTGTTGGGCTCCGCCACGCCTTCTGCTGACGCCCTCGATCGCTGCCGCCGTGGCACGTATAACGGTGCCACCTGGACGCGCGTCGAGATGCCCGAGCGCCCGGGACACGCAGTCCTGCCGACGGTTCGGATCGCCGACCTGCGCCGTGAGTTCTCGCACGGCAGTCGTTCCATGTTCTCAAAACCGCTGATGGAGGGCCTGGAGCGCGTGGTCGAGCGCCGCGAGAAGGCCGTGCTGCTGCATAACCGCCGTGGCTTTGCGCCGTTTCTGATGTGCCGCGAATGCGGCTGCGTGCCCACCTGCAACCACTGCTCCACCGCGCTTACGTATCACGAGCGCACACACACGCTGCAGTGCCACACCTGCGGTTCGTCTTGGCGCGTGCAGCCGTATCCCGCGCCCACGAGCCGTTGCCCCAAATGTGGCAGTCGCTACCTGGCAAAAATGGGTCTGGGCACTCAACAGATCGAGGACGCGCTGCGCCAGATGCTTCCTGAGGATGTCGCCATTATTCGCATGGATGCCGATTCCACGCGCGGCAAGGATGCGCACAAAAAGCTGCTCGAGCAATTCGATGCGGCCGATTGCGCCGTTTTGCTGGGCACCCAAATGATCGCAAAGGGTCTCGACTTTCCCGAGGTCACGCTCGTGGGCGTGGTCAATGCCGACTTCGCCCTCAAGCTGCCGGACTTCCGCGCTGGGGAGCGCGCCTACGACCTGCTGGAACAGGTGGCGGGCCGTGCCGGTCGCGGCGATCGTCCCGGCGAGGTGATCATCCAGACCTACCTGCCCGATGACCCGGTAATTCGCGCCGTCGCTGAGCACGACCGTTCGATCTTTACCGACTACGACCTGGATCAGCGCCGCGACGCGCTGTACCCGCCGTTTGTTCGCCTGGTCAACATTTTGGTGTGGTCGGCGAACCGAGACGACGCGCAGGACTACATCGGGCGCATTGCAAAGCTTCTTAAGCGCCGTTGGCATGCCGCCGCGCCCGACTTTTTGCGGGCGGGCAGCGCGGTGCCGCAGGTGCTGGGCCCAGCTTCGTGTGTAATCGAGAGAGCCAAGGACCGTTACCGCTTCCATCTGCTTGTGAAGTCGCCCGTGGGGTACCATGTCTCTGATGATATCGACGCCTGCCTCAAAGAGGTGGGCTCTGTGCGCGGCGTGAGCGTGAGCGTTGACGTCGACGCCTATGATTTGATGTAACAACCCGAAAGGATGGCCATGGAAGCCAACGGAATCGTACTGTCGCCCGACCCTCGTCTGCGCCAGGAGTGCGCCGTCATCGAGGAGATCACCCCGGCGATCGAGACGCTTGCCGAGAAGATGAAGAAGATGATGTTCGAGAACGGTGCCTGCGGCCTGGCTGCTCCGCAGATCGGCGAGCTTATTCAGCTCGTCACCATCGACTGCGACTACAGCGACAAGAACGACTACGACCCGTACGTGCTCATCAATCCCGTTATTGTTGAGCAGAGCGACCATCTGGTGCCCTTTAGCGAGGGCTGCCTTTCCATCCCTGGCATTAGCTGCGAGATTGAGCGTCCCGACCATGTCGTCGTCGAGGCGTATGACTTGGATGCCAACCTGATTCGCTACGAGGCCTCGGGCGACCTGTTCTGCGTGTGCCTGCAGCACGAGATCGATCACCTGCACGGCAACACTATGTTCGAGCGACTGAAGCCCATGCAGAGGCTCAAGGCCGTCAAGGAGTACCAGGACGCCCTGGCCCGCGGCGCACGACCGGGCGAGACGGAGTAGGTTTGTCCGT
>CAJMPF010000299.1 GCA_905215195.1 uncultured bacterium
CCGGTGTAGAGCTGATAATAGGTGCCCTTCTGGGCAATCAGGTCGTCGTGCGTGCCGCGCTCGATGATGCGGCCGTGGTCGAGGACCATGATGGCGTCGGCGTCGCGGACAGTGGACAGGCGGTGCGCGATCATAAACGTGGTGCGACCGCGCATGATGCGGTCCATACCGCGCTCGATGAGCTTTTCGGTGCGCGTGTCGATGCTCGAAGTGGCCTCGTCCAGGATGAGCACCGGCGGATCGGCGACGGCCACGCGCGCGATGGCGAGCAGCTGACGCTGGCCCTGCGACAGGTTGGCGCCGTCGGCGGTCACGAGCGTGTCATAGCCCTGAGGCAGGCGGCGGATAAACGAATCAGCGCAGGCTGCCTCGGCAGCGGCGCGCACCTCCTCGTCGGTCGCGTCGAGCTTGCCAAAGCGGATGTTCTGCGCAATGGTGCCGCTAAACAGGTGCGTGTCCTGCAGCACAATGCCGAGCGATCCGCGCAGGCTGGCCTTGGCAATGTGCTTGACGTCGATGCCGTCGTACGTGATCTCGCCGTCATCGACCTCGTAGAAGCGGTTGATGAGGTTGGTGATGGTCGTCTTTCCGGCGCCCGTCGAGCCCACAAACGCGATCTTTTGCCCCGGCTTGGCAAACAGGTTGAGATCCATGAGCACACGGGTGCCCGGCACGTAGGAAAAATCCACGGCATGGAAGCGCACGTCGCCGGCAAGCGGGACCAAGCCGCACGTGAGCTCGGTACCGTCGGCAGCCACCGCGCGGCCCGACTCATCAACAGCAACCACATCATGCAAGTGCCCGTACGCGCCCACGCCCTGACCCTCGGGAATCTTCCACGCCCATGCGGCGTCGCCCGTCTGCACCAGCTCCACGCAGCCCTCGTCCACCTCGGGCTTAAGGTCCATAGCCGCAAACAGGCGCTCGGCACCGGCCAACGCGTTGAGCAAGAAGTTGCCGAGCTGCGTAAACTGGTTGATGGGCATGGCGGCCTGGCGCACAAAGACCAGGTAGCTCGCGAGCGCACCTACATCGGCGAGCCCCTTGATGCAGAGCATGCCGCCCGCCACGGCGACGATGGCATAGTTGACGTAGCCAATCACGACGGTCATGGGCACCATGGAGTTGGCATAGCTCACGGCGGCGGTGCCGGTGCGGCGAAGCTCGTCGTTGCGGCAGGTGAAGCCGGCGACATTCGCTGCCTCGCGGTTAAAGACCTTGATGACCTTTTGGCCCGAGACCATCTCTTCGATATATCCGTCCAGGTCGCCAAGCGATGCCTGCTGGGCGGCAAAGAAGCGCTTAGAGCGCGCGCCCGAGTAGCGCGCATACAGCACAATGGCCGTATCGCACACGAGTGTGATAATCGTGAGCTGCCAGTTAAGGATGATGAGCATGGCCGTGGTGCCCACAACCTGAATGGCGGCCTGAATCACGTTGGCAAAGCTGTTGTTAAGCGCCTCGGAGACGGTGTCGACGTCATTGGTGAAAAAGCTCATGATGTCGCCCGAGCGCGTGCTGTCAAAATAACTGAGCGGCAGCGTCTGGATGTGCGCGAACAGGTCGCGGCGAATATCGGACACCACGCGTTGGGCCGCGCGCACCATGATCTGCGAGTAGCCCAGGGCCGAAAGCACGCCCGCGGCGTAGATGATCGCCGTCAGGATGACCTGCCTGGCAAGCAGTTCCTCCCCGCCCGTGGCCAAACCGTTAACGATGGGGCGCACCATGTAGGTGCCGGCGAGGCTCGCGATGGCGGCAACGGAGGCGAGCACGCCCACCGCGAGCAACGAGAACTTGGCATGCCCCATGTAGGAGAGCAAGCGGCGCACAGTGCGCTTGAGGTCGGCCGGGCGTGCTTGGGCTGCGGTCTTAGGCATGGCGCTCACCCCCCTCCAAGGGTGATCCGCATGCGACGGAGGAAAACGGATCATTATGTCTCGGCCCTCTGCCGGCCGCCCCTTAAGTTGCGGTGAAATACGGACTGTTGGGCGCCCTAAGCCCGACAAACAGTCCGTATT
>CAJMPF010000300.1 GCA_905215195.1 uncultured bacterium
GCCGCCTCAAACAGGCGACGGCGGGACATCATTCTATCGGTCATCAGAACCTCCCCAATGGTTGCGATACACGTGAACTACTGCGCGCTCAAACACACCATGCGGCTCACCCTTATGGCGACCTTCCTCATAGCGCTGCTCGGCACGGTCGAGCAAGCGGCCCAGGTGTGTAAAGCAACCCGTTTTGTCGGTCGCCACAATGGGCTGCTGGCTCAGGATACGATACGGCAAGTTAGCGGTATAGGTATCGAGCCGCAGCAGCGCCACGATAAAAAACACCGCCGCACCCAACAAAAAGCCAAAGCCGTAAAACTGCTGCGGCAAAAGCAACGACACGGCAGTCGCCAGCCCGGCCACACCGGCAAACAGCCCCGAGGCCAGCACGGCCCCCTTATAGTCGGTAAAGTACAGCAAGATGAGCATCACCGTATTACCCACGGCATACAGGCCATAGCCCACGCACAGCGTGCGAAAATACCCGTGCATAAGGTTGTTAAAGCCCAACGGTAGGGCCGACAGCACCGTGGTCTCGAGCGAAATGACCGCCGCGGTCACAAACAGCTGCTTGAGCGCACAAAAGCGCAGTTCGCTGTTAAGCGTGGAGAGCATCTCCTCCTCGGCCACCACAATGTCGCCCACCACGCCGCCGTCGTTGAACAGGCTGTAGTAGTCGCGATAGCGCGGATAGAAATTGACCTCGACCGAGACCACAAAGTTGACGGTCGTGACCAGGATCGTCAAAAACGCGATGAGCGCCGGCACATCGTAGTAGGGCGCGCCATAAAACAAGCCCTTGACCTGCACGCCAATGGGACCGGCCCAAATAATCACCAGGTGCGCAAAGAGTCCCAGATTGGTTAACAGGCCCGTGAGCGCCAGCGGCATAAACTGATCGAGCCACTGCAAAAAGGGCCAGGGGCTGCGGTCGCTCTGAGGAAAATACCGGTACAGCAGTACCACGTCCCAGGCGAGCATGACGCCGTAGCCCAGAGCAATTGACGCCAACAGGCCCTCGACCGGCGGCAGTCCCAGCGCCAGCGCGGCCAGGGCGCACAGGCACGCCACGCCAATGGCGGCCGCAAAGCTGCACAGGATGCCGCGGTAATCCTTGATGGCCGTGAGGTAACTCATGCCGTTCCAGTTGACGATCATAATGTTGAACAGCCACAGGCATAGCAGCCCCTGCAGCAGCGTGGCGCCCGAGAACAGCAGAAAGACACCGTAGAGCACCGTGCCCGCAACGAGCATGATGGCGTTGGAGCCCCAAAACTAGGGCAGAATCTCGTCCTCGCGCTCGGCAAACAACATATCAGCCAAAAAGCGCGTGATCGGCATGGAGAAAAAGCTCGTGAGCAAAAGCGAGGCCAGCAGTGTGTAAGTCACCATGCACACCAGCAAATCCTGGTTGGCACGGCCCACACCCCACAGACCGCACAGCACCAAGATACCCACCTGGAGCAGCACGCCCAGCAGCATCGGGCCCGTGCACACAATGCCGGCGTAGCCGTAAGCGCGCATCGTGGCAAACAGGCCCTTGCGCCTAAACAGGCGCTTGAGCTCAAAACCGATTCCGGCCACCGGTTACTCCCCCTCTCTGGGCAGGTTAAACGCACACGCCGTCTCGTCGTACAGCGCGCGATAGTTGGCGAGCATCTGCTCGTGCAAGAAGTACGTGGCAACGCGACGCTGGCCGCGCTCCCCCATCTCAATGCGACGAGCGCGGCTTGTGCACATGCGTTCCATGACATCGGCCAGGCCCTTGCGATACATGGGCGGCGTCACAAAACCCGCCACGCCAAAGTCGTCGCCCGGGGCGCCTTCGAGCAGCTCACGGCAGCAGCCCACCTCGGTCGTCACGCAGGGACGACGCGCTGCAAGCGACTCCAGCACGCTAAGCGGCTGGCCCTCGGAGATGCTCGTCAAAATGGTAAAGTCGAGCTTTTCCATGTACTCGACCACGTTGACGCGACCGGTAAAGATCAGGTCGCGCACGCCCAGGGTATCGACCAGCGCGTG
>CAJMPF010000301.1 GCA_905215195.1 uncultured bacterium
CCATGCTCCATGCGACCTGTGCTCCCAGGCCCTCTGCATGCTGCTGAAAACGCTCGCCGAGTTCGGCGCCACTCAAGAGCGGAATGCCCGGATAGTTCTCGACCTCATTGGTTGTGGCGATCTGTCCTCCCGACATGCCTTGCTCAATCACGGTCGTCGTTAGGTTGGCGCGCGCCGCGTAAATGGCTGCAGCGTAGCCCGCGGGGCCGCCGCCGATGATCGCGGCCTTCTTGCCGGGCAGCTTCGCGGTCGGCTTCAGGGACGCCATGAGCGCGCCGTAGCCGTTCGCCGCCGCCGATAATAGCAACATCGATCGGCTGATGAGTAGTCATGAAGAGACCTCCTGTCGAAAGATTGGCGTTCTTTGCGCTCATACCCAAATTTATGCGAACGTGACACTCATGCACTACAATGATTCTCTGTGAAACAAAGCTGAAGGGGAGATATCGATGGATCAGACGCAGACGAGCGACGACGCTCCCCTGCTCACGCACAGCACTCCCCAATCGAAGCAAACCACGCTCTTGGCTCAGCAAAAGCCTCTCGTGACCATCGTGCACGCGTCGGTCGGCTCGGGCCACAAGGCCGCCGCAAATGCGATTGCGCAGGCATTCGACCTCATCCGCGGCACCAATGGCATCCCCGAGGATGTTGAGATTGAAGTGCTCGATATCCTTGATTTTGGACGAATTAAATTCGACGGCAATAAGACCGCGGCTTCTTTTACGGGAGCCACGCGCCCCATTTACGACCTGACCTGGCGATATACGCTTACGGGACATCTTCTCTGGGGCGGCGGCACGGCATGGTCGCGAATTATGTTCCCCGCCTTCAACGAATATATTCGTAGCCGCAGGCCCATAGCCGTGGTCGCAACGCACATCACAGCAGCCAATGTTGCCGTGGGCGCCCGCGTTATTACGGGTATCGATTATCCGGTCATCTGCGTACCGACCGACTACGAAGTCGAGGGCTGGTGGCCCCACAAGGACACCGATCTATTCTGTGTTGCCAACGAATTTATGGCCGAAACCCTGCGTCCGCGCAAGGTGCCCGAGGCAAAGATTCGCATTACCGGCATTCCTATCCGCACTGGATTCGACACGGATTACAATCGCGAGGAAGAGCTAGCCAAGTTCAACCTCCCCACCGACAAGACCGTCGTGCTGGTAATGGCCGGTGCCAGCCTGCCTCAGCCTTACGTCCGCTTTCGCGCGGCGATGGACTACACACTCCCCTTCCTGCGAAGCTTCGAAGACATGCACTTTGTCTTTTTGCCCGGCAAAGACGTGGAGTATGCCACCCGGCTGAAGACACTCTTCGATGCCATGAAGCTCGAGAACGTCACGGTGCTGGACTATGTCGACGACATGGCGGCCCTCATGCACGGCTGCGACCTGGCAATCCTCAAATCGGGCGGACTCACGGTCACCGAGTGCCTGTGCGCACATCTACCGATGATCCTGCTGGGCAAGTCCTATGGCCAGGAAAAGGCCAACACCACCATGCTTACCGGCATGGGCGCCAGCATGCACGTCACCACGGCACGAGAGCTCATCGTGACGTTGCGACATCTTCACGATCATCCGGAGTCACTTAAGGCGCTGCTCATCAATGGCGAAGTCCTGCGCCGCCCCCACGCAGCCGAAGACATCGTCGTCGCCACCATGGAACTCGTAGGCAAACCCCAAAAGCGCAAACGAGCCTTCTGCCGCTTCTACTGGGGCGAAAAACCCGCGCATATCCGCTAGCATTGGACTGTCCGCTTACCTGTGGGAGGCCCCTATATATCATTCCATGCTCAAACATTCTCGCTGCGCTGCGAAACTGCGCGCGGGACGATATAGGCGGGCGCCCCGGGGACTACGTTGACGCTGCTTGTCTCGCCCGGGTGCCGTCGGGCCAGGGAAGGGCGTCTTCGCTGATAGGTGCTTTGTTGGGAGGGCTGCTTTTAAGCGGCTCTTTCTTTGTTTTTGGGTATATTTGTCTTTGTTGAACTGTTTTTGCGGCTGGGGG
>CAJMPF010000302.1 GCA_905215195.1 uncultured bacterium
GAGGTACGTGACGAGCAGAAACGGAAACACTTTGAGCGTGTCGAGACACGCATCGAGCAGTGCGTCAAGAAACATGGGGCTCCCCCAGAAAGTTAGTTAATGAATTCGCAGGCAAGAATACCCGCGCATTTTAGGAGAAGCCGAATGCGTAATCGAGCTGTTGTTGTGAACGTCTGCGCAGATGAGCGGGCTTAACCGCGTGAGGAGGGTGCCGGCGTCCCACCGAACATCTCACGCTCGTGATAGCCGCCCTCGATAATCTTGCGCTCTGCAGAGGCGAGTTCCTCGGGCGTGTTCGCGTTGATGAAGCAGCCGCCCATGGGCTCGGCGGCCAGCACCTCGGTGATGCGGTGCGCCGATTCGTCGGCCATGGTCACCATGACAAAGATCATCGACAGCTGCATCAGGCTCATGAGGATCTGGAAGCCATAGGTAAAGATCGAGGAGAGCTGGCCCACGTCGAACAGCGTGCCCTGGCTCGTGATGATGAGCTTGGAGCCCAGGTAGATGATGACGACAAACGCGCCGTTGACGCAGATGTTCATCATGGGGTTGTTAAAGGCGAGCAGCTTCTCGGCGCGGGTGAAGTCCATCTGGACGTCGCGCGCGGCGGTGGCGAACTTCTCCTTCTCAAAGTCTTCGCGCACATAGCTCTTGACCACGCGCATGCCGGTGACGTTTTCCTCGACGGACTCGTTAAGGGCGTCGTACTTGTGGAACACGCGCGAGAAGATGGGGCGTACCTTAAAGATGATAAAGAACAGCCCAAAGCCCAGCAGCGGAATGATGACCAGGTAGACCATGGCGACGCTGCCGCCCATGATAAATGCCATGGTAAAGGCGAAGATCAATACCAGCGGCGCGCGCACGGCGATACGGATGATCATCATAAAGGCCTGCTGCGCGTTGTTGATATCGGTGGTCAGGCGCGTGACGAGCGAGGAGCTCGAGAACTCATCGATGTTGGCAAAGCTGAACGTCTGGATCTTGTAGAACAGGTCGTGACGCAGGTTCTTAGCGAAGCCGCAACTCGCATGGCTGCAGGTGACGCCGGCAGCGGCGCCAAAAGCAAGCGACGTCAGCGCGATGAGCACCAAAAAGCCCGCGGTGGGAAGCATCTCGGCTACGGTGGCGCCATCTTTGATGGCGTCGATCAGGTTGGCGGTGATAAATGGAATCAGCATCTCGCAGAGTACCTCGCCAAGCACGAGCAATGGCGTGGCAACAGCGACTTTCATATAGTCGCGGATGCTGCCCATGAGGGTTTTAATCATCCAGTTCCTCCCAGGTTACACGGATTTTCTCGAGCATTTCGGCGAGCTGCTCGCGCTCGTCGTGGGTGAGCGCGCTAAAGGCCTGTTCTCTAAAGCGGATGCGGGCCGCCTGGTCGATGCGGGCGTTTTCCCGGCCGGTTTCGGTCAGGCGAATGGTGAGCTGCCGTCGATCCTTGGGGTTACGGCTGCGCTCGATGAGGCCGTTGAGCTCGAGCTTGGACAGGATCTCGGAAAGCGACCCCGGCTTGAGGTCAAAGTGCATGCCGAGTTCCTGCTGCGACATCTCGCTGCCGGGTTGCTTGGCCAGCAGGCAGATGATGGGCGCCTTGCCGGACACGCCTCCGCCATGAAAATGCATGTAATGGCCGCAAAAGCCCAGGCCATTGAGGATGCGCTTGGCAAGCTTGTCTTCTGAGCTAACCGCTTCGGGTGCATCCGCCGGCTGTGACGGGTCGCCGCCGGGCTCGTGCGAACAAAGGTTAAGAGGTTCATTGCACATGAATTAGTGTTGCTCCTTTCTTTAGTTAGGTAGTGGAATTGTTTTGTGCCTAACCAATCTAGGAGCATGAGAAATGAATGTCAAGGTACCAAAGTAGTTGTTGCGCGGTTTTACCAAACCGCGCAACGGCTCGACGCTGCAAACCCGCCAGAGCGGCAATCTGCCTTTCAACTTCGGCGGGTTTTCGCTG
>CAJMPF010000303.1 GCA_905215195.1 uncultured bacterium
AGCCGACGGCTCCCCCACCATAGCCACGTCGCAGGCATCAAAGCCGTGCGCAAACGCATCGGCAAAGTCGTCCGCAAAGACAACCAGACGATCACCGGGACGCACAATCACCAGCCGCGACAGCGCCGCCGGAACATGCGAGGCCGCAACCAGTCGCGCCTCACGCGCGCTGGCCCTCAAAGCCCAGGCCTCTTCTAGCTGCTGTACGCCCATACGGCACCGTCCCTTCAAAACAAAAACCCACGATGCGGATGTTCCCCGCATCGTGGGCAACGGCTGCAGTATAGCGCCGATGGGCGATCGCGCACCTAGATGTTGAGCGTGTGACAGGTCACGCTCGCACCCGGAGCGTCAACGGTCACGCCATAGGCCTCGGGATAGATGCGCGTCGAAAACACGAGCGCGCCATCGTTCACAAACACCTCGACCGACGAGACATCGCCAACAATGCGCACGTTACGAACCTCGTCGACGGGCTCCCAGCGCACAGTACGCCCGCAGCCGGCAGAAGCGCGACCCTCGTCGGTAAATCGCATCTCAAAACGCGTGGGCAGTTCGCCCTCGGCGGTCACAAACGCCAGCTTCAGCTCGCCATCGACGGTTGCGGTAAACGCACCGTCGACACCGTCAACAACAACGTCAAAGCAGGTATCGCCGGCAACCTCCAACGTGCCCGCCCCCACACGCACCGAGGCATAATGGCGCTCGATCTCGCGCGCCGGCTGCTGCAGCACCACGCCGCCGTCACCGGCTGTAAGCTCACGCGGCACCGTCATGCAGTGCTGCCAGCCGCACGCCACGGTGGGTGCGTTGCCATAGGTCGGCTCATCGGGCATGCCCATCCAGCCGATCAGAATGTGGCGACCGTCCTCGGCCGTGAACTCCTGCGGAGCATAGAAGTCAAAACCGGCGTCCCACAGGCGGAACTCGCCCAGCTCACAAGCGTCCTTGCCACCCGTAATGTCGCCCGTTACAGGCATGTAGCCCGCTGCATACACATTGCCGCGGTCCCAACGACCGCCCTCGAGCCCCTGGGGCGAGAAGGACAGCCACTTCGCCGGCACACCGTCATCGGCCTCAAGCTCAAGGTATCCCGGGCACTCCCACATAAAGCCAAAACGCTCGGGCGTAGACACACGGCTCTCAAGCTCCCAGTTCAGCATATCCATCGAACCATACACAAGAATCTCGCCCACATCGCGACCGGCACCCTCGCCATGCATGGCGCAAAAACGGCTCTCGACGTGCGGCCCGTCAACGCGACGACGCGCGCCCAGCACCATGTGGTAACGCCCATCATCATCGCGCCACACCTTGGGATCACGCACGTGGCAGGTCAAATCCTCAGGATAGTCCTCCGACGCCAGCACAACACGCTTTTGGCTGAACTCCCGACCGGCAAGGCCATCAACGCTCTCTACATAGACGGTATCGGCGCGACGACCGGAGTTGACATAGTCAAAGACGCCGTCCGCATCGGGGAGCTTAACGTTGCCGGTATAGAGCACGCGAATGCGGCCGTCCTCAGCAAGCGCGGAGCCCGAATACACGCCATGGCAATCGAATGGCTCGTCGGGCAGCAGCGGGGCGCCAACGTAGTCCCACGTCATAAGATCGCGACTCGACGCATGGCCCCAGACCTTAACGCCACCCTCGACATCAAACGGCGCATACTGAAAGTACGCGTGAAATACGCCATCTGCCTGGCAAAGACCGTTGGGGTCGTTGAGCCAACCCGCCGGCGGCATAATATGGAAACGCTGGCCATACGCGCCATGACCGCACTCAGAGGCGGCAGCGTCAACAGCGGCAACCAGCTTTGCAAGGTCGCGACCAAGTGCATTAGACATATCAAAGTCCTAACGGATCGAAAGTTACAAGGCGCCAGAGATCGGCGCCAGACGCGGGAAACACCCGCGAGCATACAGCCCGCGGGCATTCCCTCAATCAAAAGCT
>CAJMPF010000304.1 GCA_905215195.1 uncultured bacterium
GGGCCTGCCGTGTCGCTTTGACATCCATTACACGTCACGTCGCATTGGAACCAAGTTTGGCGTGACCCCGCTGCTGCTGGGTGGCTACGCTGCCATCTGCGGTATGGATCCGACCGACGTCTCGTGCGCCGATCGCGTGCTCGCGGCTATCTATCGTCATGGTCGCGTGACCGTGGCCGACCTTGCCGCCGAGCTCGAGCTATCCGAGGAGGTTGTGCTCGAGGCATGCGCCTTGCTCTTGGGTTGGGGCTCTATCGCGCCTTGGTATGAGGAAGGGGAGAAGCCCTCGCCGAGCTACTATCCCACCAAGTATCAGACGCTGCCACGAGATGCGGCGGGTTACACCACCTTTGACGGCCGCCGTTTCGATCGAGAGCATGCGACTACCGAGGGCGATGTGTGGGAGCTGCCGTGCGGCGAAGCCGAGTTCCTTGCGCAAGAGCGTTCGCATACCTATCTGGGCCAGGGTTTTCTCAAGCGCGCCTTTATGCTGCTCGCGGGCATTCTCGTCAATATCCTGACGGGCTTTTTGCTGCTTATGAGCATCTACTCTATTGCGGGTGTCACCGTGCCGATGGATACCAACGTGATCGGTCAGGTTGACGAGGGGTCTATTGCTGCCAAGGCGGGTATCGAGGGCGGCGACGCGATCCTTTCGGTTGACGGAGTATCGTGCTCTACCTGGATGGACGTTTACGATGCCATCGGCAAGGCCGCCGGTAAGGACGATATCGCCATTGAGTATGAGCGCGACGGCAAGCAGCATTCGACCTCGGTTGCGCTCAAAGAGGACGAGCGCCTAGGTGTGTATGCCTCTACGCAGGTGGTCCGTTTAGACCCCATCACGTCGGCTCGCCTTTCGTTCTCCTATGTCGTGCAGACAGCGGAGGGCGTGATGCGCCTGCTCCAGCCGCAGCATACGATGGAGATTCTCGATCAGTCTTCTTCGATCGTGGGCATTAGCGTTATGTCCTCACAGGCTGCTGCTGCCGGCCCTGCCACGTTCCTTTCGTTTGCCGCCCTCATTTCGTTCTCGCTTGGCTTTATGAACCTGCTGCCCATCCCACCACTCGATGGCGGCAAGCTGGTCATCGAGATCATTCAAAAGATTGCTGGCCGCGAGCTTCCGCTCAAGGTCCAGACGATTGTGAGCTATGTGGGCATCGCGCTCTTTGCGCTGCTGTTTGTCTATATGCTTCGTTCCGACGTCCTTCGATTTATCCTGTAGGGGAGTGTTTGGATTGTCTTTATCCCATCCTTTGCCTCGCGAGTTGACGCGCCCCGTGCATGTGGGCGGCGTTCAGATCGGTGGCGGCGCACCGGTGGTGGTCCAATCCATGACCTGCACCGATACCGCTGACGCCCAGGCAACGCTTGCGCAAGTGTGCGCGTTGGCGCAGGCTGGCTGCGATATCGTGCGTGTGAGCGTGCCCACCGAGGCCGCGCTTGAGGGTTTCCGCACCATCTGTGCCGAGTCTCCGGTGCCGATCGTCGCCGATATTCACTTTAACCATAAGCTCGCCATTGGCGCCGTTGAGGCCGGTGCCGCTAAGCTCCGCATCAATCCCGGCAACATTGGCGATTGGGCTAAGGTCGATGCCGTGATCGATGCCGCGGGCGCCGCTGGGTGCGCGATTCGTATCGGCGTCAATGCCGGTTCGCTCGAGCAGGATATCGCCGAGCGCGACGACCTCACGCAGCCCGAAAAGCTTGTGATGTCGAGCGAGCGCTTCGTCAAGCACTTTGAGGATCGCGGCTTTACGAACATTGTGCTTTCGGCCAAGGCCCATAGCGTGCAAACGACGCTTGATACCTATCGAGCCCTGTCGCGTGAGATTCCCCACGTTCCGCTTCACCTGGGCGTGACGGAGGCGGGGACCAAGCTCCAGGGCACCATCAAGAGCTCTGTAGGCTTGGGTATCTTGCTTTCCGAAGGCATTGGCGACACCATGC
>CAJMPF010000305.1 GCA_905215195.1 uncultured bacterium
CCCGCGACCCCAACCTTGGCAAGGTTGTGCTCTACCAACTGAGCCATGTCCGCTTACGGGGATTAATCTTACGTGATGCCCGCATCCTATGCAAGAACTTTTTTTGAAAAGTTTTGCAACGCCCTCGCGAACCTCGCGAAGACATCAGCCACCACGGAAGGTGTAGGCAAACGCAAACTCGCCGCAAGAGGCCCCTACATCTCACCGAGCATGATCCAGGCAGAGCTGTCCTGCGCGAGCCTGCCGTCTGCAAGCGGTGATGAGGTGAGCAGGACCCTGCCCGCCGGCAGCTCCACGGGTGCTGCACCGAAGTTCGTCACACACGCCCAGCCGTTATCGCGGCGATAGGCGATGACGCCGCCCTCAGCGCCCTCGGCACCATCCGCAAGACCGGTGCGCCCGTCAAGATCGAGCCACGCAAGATCGTTGGCGCACCCGCGCAGCTTGCGCCGCAGCCAGAGGGCGTCACGATAGAGCGCAAGCATCGATGTCGGGTCCGCTTCTTCCTTATCGGCAGCATAATCGGAAAACCATGCAGGCTGCGGCAGATGGGGCGCCGCATCAGCGTCCGCCGGCGAAAACCCAAACGATCCGCCATGCGCGGGATCGTCCGCCGCCACCCACGGCAGGGGCACACGACAGCCGTCGCGCCCCTTCTCACGCTTCGGTCCGTGCGTATTGGTCGCAGTAGGGTCTTCGAGTGCAGCCCACGGGATATCAGCCACCTCAAAAAGGCCGAGCTCCTCACCCTGATACACGTATGCCGAGCCCGGAAGCGCCAGTTCAAGCAAAAGGGCCGCCCGCGCGCGGCGCTCGCCGAGTTCACGGTCCTCGTCATAAGACGACCCGTCACGTAAGAGCCAGTCGAGCGCAATCTGGTGGTAGCGCGTCGCCTTGATTTGCGGCAGGGCATAGCGCGTCGCCACGCGCGGCACGTCGTGGTTGGAGAGTACCCAGGTCGAGGCGGAATCGGATTCGACGGCTGCCTTCAAGCCCTTCTCGATTGCAGTGTGCATGTCATCATAGGTCCAAGCGGCCTTGGCAAACTCAAAGTTGAATGTCTGGCCAAGCTCGCTGGGACGCGCGTAGAGATACTGGCGCTCGGGCAGCACCCACGCCTCGGCAACGGCGCTGCGTGGCGGATTATAGCGGTCGAACACGCGGCGCCACTCGCGATAGATCTCGTGGACCTCGTTGCGGTCCCACAGCGGATGGGTGCCGTCGTCAACCATGTCATCGCCCTCGGCGAGATGCCACCGGTCGAGGTCATCGCGGTCGAGATCCTTGGCGAGACCCTGCGCCACATCAATGCGAAAGCCGTCGACGCCTCGATCGCTCCAAAACGCCAGGACGTCGCAAAAGAGCGCGTGAACCTCAGGGCATGACCAGTCAAAGTCCGGCTGCTCGGGCGTAAACATGTGCAGATACCACTGACCGTCCGCAACACGCGTCCATGCGGGGCCGCCAAAGTTGGCATTCCAATTGGTGGGAGGCAGCTCGCCATGCTCGCCGCGACCATCGCGGAAGATATAACGGGCGCGCTCGGGCGATCCGGGGCCGGCGGCAAGAGCGGCTTTGAACCAGGGGTGCTGGCTGGATGAATGGTTGGGCACGATGTCGACGATGACCTTGATGCCGCGCGCGTGAGCCGCAGCGATCATATCATCGAAGTCGTCAAGCGAGCCGAGACGTGGATCGACATCGCAGTAGTCCGCCACATCATAGCCACCATCGACAAGAGGCGATGGGTAAAACGGGCTCAGCCAGATGGCCTCGATACCCAGCCGCTCAAGATAGTCCATCTGCTGGGTAATGCCCGCGATGATACGCCCAAAGGTGACATCCGGGGCTCGCGCAGCGTCAACAAAAAACGCGGTTCGTTAGAACCGCGTAAGATAGTTGGAGCGGACAACGGGGCGTCCGCGTATCCGCTT
>CAJMPF010000306.1 GCA_905215195.1 uncultured bacterium
GGCCGGCTTTGACCTGGCACTCACCCGTGCCGTGGCGCGCGCGGTGCCGATTCCCGTCATCGCGAGCGGCGGTGTGGGTACGCTCGAGCATTTTGCCGAGGGTGTGATTGAGGGCGAGGCCGATGCCGTGCTGGCGGCGAGCGTCTTTCACTTTGGAACCTTCAGCATTCGCGAAGTCAAAGAGTATATGGCCTCTCAAGGTATTCCTGTGAGGCTGGACTTCTAATGCTGCGGCTTGCCCAGGCACCCGACCTTCCGGCTCCAACCCTCCTCGCGTACTTAAGTACACGTCGTCGGGCTTGTCGCTCGGAATCTCGGGCACCTGGACAACCCTCGCCGACCTGCGAAGTTTGAATTTGGGGAGTGAAATGGAAGAGATAGCCGATCCTTCAAAGCTTACATACGACGCCAAGGGGCTGATTCCTTGTGTGGTTCAGCAGTATGACACCGGCGAGGTGCTTATGGTTGCTTGGATGAACGAGGAGTCGGTGGGGCTGACGCTCAAGACCGGGACTACGTGGTTTTGGAGTCGCAGTCGCCAGGAGCTCTGGAACAAGGGCGCGACGAGCGGCAATATGCAAGCGGTCAAGGAGCTCTGGGCCGACTGCGATAGCGATACGCTGCTGGTCAAGGTTGACTCGCCGGGTCCGGCCTGCCACACCGGCAACCGTACCTGCTTCTTTAAGAAACTTGCGTAGGACGGGCTCTCGACTAGGCGCTTGGCCAACCAGAAAGGATTGAACTATGGGTGTGCGCACCGCAAATGTTCAGGATGGAAATATCGGTGAGACGCTGACAGGTCTGGCCGAGGTGATTCACGGTCGTCGTGATGCATCGCCGCAGGAGAGCTATACCGCGCGTCTGCTGACCGACGTCGAGGACGAGCTGCTCAAGAAGCTTGCCGAGGAGGCAAGCGAGGTGATCATGGCCTGCAAGGATAACGATCACGATCACATCCGCTACGAGGCCGGCGACCTGGTCTACCACCTGCTCGTGACGCTCGAGCGCTACGGTATCACCCTCGACGAACTCGCCGGTGAACTCAACGCCCGCCGCCACTAGTCATTGGGGACGTTCTTAAACGACTAGTTAGGCGAGGGGTGTGGATTCCCATTCGCCGGTGGGGTGTGGGATATCGAAGGCCCGGTAGCCACAGTCGTAGGCGTGGGCCTGGGCCTCGCGGATGTTCCAACAGATGTCGCAGGCGCGGTGTGCGTCCGAGCCAAAAGTGATCGGCACCTCGGCGTGGGCAAAGCAACGCAGCAATCCGGTCGCGGGATAGTAGTCATCGAGGCCCTTGCGCGGTGCGGCGGTCGAGACCTCAACGCGGCGGCCCGTATCGTGCGCGCACTCGGCCATCTGCTGCCAAAACGGTGCGGGGTCAAAGTCGGGCGCAAAGCCTTCCTTCGAAAAGCGCATGACCAGGTCGGGGTGAGCCATTACATCAAAGTTGAGCGGGCTCTCGCAGGCGCGGCACCAGTCGTCGACATAGCGCTCCCACACGCCGCGTACCCCCAGGTTTTCCCAAACGTGCAGGTTGGTGTCGTCGTCGATCCAACCGCAAAGGGAATCGGGTGTATCGGGGCGAGTGACGTTTTCCGTTCCCGCCGTACCCGCGGCGCCGGCCATGATATCGCCTGGGTTACCAATCCAATGCACACTGCCCAGGCGCACGACGGCGCCTCGGGACCAGCGCTCGACCAAAGGCTCGCAGCCCTCGTACCAATCGCATTCAAAGCCATAGATAAGCTCAAGCTCCGGCGCGATCTGCGCAGCGAGCTTGCGGGCGTTCTCAAATGCCAGACGATGCGCCGTCAGGCCGCCCTCGACGACCTGCACCTCGCAGTTGGCGTCCATGCTGGCGGGCAGGGTGAGGTGGTCGGTCGAGACCATGGCGCGGCAGCCGGCGGCGGCAGCAGCGCGGGCG
>CAJMPF010000307.1 GCA_905215195.1 uncultured bacterium
CAGTGAGCAGGGCATTGAGTTCGACGCCGCCGAGGTCGCCCAGCAGATTCGTGACTTCTTCCATGGCCGCCTGGTGAGCATGGCCCGCGACGAAAAGATCCCGGCCGATACCGTTGCCGCCGTCTCTGCGGTGCACATCATCGCCCCGTCCGTCTTCTTCGCCCGCTGCGCCGCCCTCGACGAGGCCCGCAAGAACGATGCCGAGACCTTTGACAACCTGGCTACGGCCTATGCCCGTGCCGCGCATATCTCCAAGCCCGAGCTGGGCGCGGAGTACGACCGCAGCCTGATGGGCGAGGTCGAGCTCGCGCTTGCCGATGCCTCCGAGGCCGCTCAGACCGCTGTAGATGCCGCCCTCGCTGCCGAGGATTACCCGGCCGCATTTGCTGCCCTCGCCGCCCTGCGCGCGCCCATCGACCGTTTCTTCGACGAGGTTATGGTCATGGACAAGGACGAGCAGCTCCGCGATAATCGCCTTAAGCTGCTCAACCGCTTCGAGGCCGTTTTCTCCGGCATCGCCAACATCGGTGAGCTTGCCCGCAAAAAGTAAGCCAGCTTGCGCATAAGCGCAAAAGGAGCCCCGCATGGATTGCCCGGTCACCGCTCGTCCCACCGTTATCGTTATCTCCGACTCGCTCGGTGATACCGCTTGTGAGGTGGTGCTTGCGGCGTCCGGGCAATTTGATGAAGGGGCTTTTCGTCTCTTGCGCCTGCCCAAGGTGAACTCGGTGGAGCAGGTCAAGTCGTTTGTGGGTCCGCGCGTCGATGCCGATCACCGCGATATCGCCGTGTTCCACACCATTGTCGATCCGGCGCTTCGCGCCCGCGTGCTTGATTATTTGGGCATGTTGCATATCCGCTCGGTCGACCTGATCGGTCCGACGCTCGCCGTGCTGTCGTCGCTCATCGGTGTGCCGCCCAAGGGCGTCGCGGGCGTGATTCACAGGACCGATGACCGCTATTTCCATCGTATCGAGGCCATGGAGTATTTCGTTGAGCACGATGACGGGCGCGGTTGCGACGATCTGTCGGGTGCCGATATCGTGCTGCTGGGCGTATCGCGCACGTCCAAGACGCCGCTGTCGATGTATTTGGCCTATCAAGGTTACAAGGTTGCTAATGTCCCTCTGGCGCACGGCATGGAGCCGCCCAAGTCGATTTACGAGGTTGACCCGATGCGGTTGTTCGGCTTAATTTCGACCGTCGACGTTATTTCTGAGATTCGCGATAGCCGCTTGGGTGATGACTACGCCCGCGCCGTCGCCGGCTCCTATGCCGAGCCCGAAAGTGTGCGCAGCGAGCTCGAGGAAGCCCGTGCCCTCATGAAGCGCCTGGGCTGCTTTGTGGTGCGTACCGACGGTAAGGCGATCGAGGAGAGCGCCTCCGAGATCATCGGTCACTTGGGGGAAGTCCAAGAAGCTCGTGCCCGTCGCGCCGCCCGCCGAGCCCAGCAAAGCTAACTCATTGGGGTAGCTAAAAATGCACCGTCTTTTAAAGACTACCAAAAATAATGCACGATATTGGTAAAGCGATTTAGCAAAGAACTTGCATTTGACCTGCAATTCTCTTGCAGTGGTATCTTCATAAGGTAACCACCTTTACCTACCGTTTACCGTAACATTTATCACGTTTACCAAACCCCGCGCCCTCTACGCAAGCCCGCTCAATGCCCGCCGTATAGTTCCCTCACGGCTCGCATCCGGCGGGTCGATTCGTTACCACGGTCGTGCGCGAGAGCGCATGGAAGGGGAAGTATCGTGAGCGATTGCAAGAGGGTTTACCGTTTTGGTACCGACGCCCAGGGCACCTGTGTCACTGAGGGCGACAAGTCCATGAACTTCGTGCTTGGCGGCAAGGGCGCGAACCTTGCCGAGATGAGCCGTATCGG
>CAJMPF010000308.1 GCA_905215195.1 uncultured bacterium
ATTAAAAAATCATTAGGTACACAATGATTTTTTAATCCCCGTCCCAGAAAAATCACCGACACGTGAAAGGGGTCCCTATGGACCTTGCTGACATCCGCCAGGCCATCGATGGCATAGACACCACGCTCCTCAACAGCTTTGTCGAGCGCATGGACATTGCCACCGAGGTAGCCAAGTCAAAAATCGAGATGGGCAAGGCCGTCTTTGACCCCGCCCGTGAGCGCTCCAAGCTCAACAACCTCGCCAGCCGCGCGCCCGAGCGCTACGAGGCGCAGACCATCACCCTGTTCCGTCTCCTCATGAGCATGAGCAAGGCCGAGCAGCAGCGCTACATCAACGAGCTCAAGGGCATCACTGTCTCGCAAAAGGCCCACGCGACGGCTGCAGCCTCCGACACGCCCTTCCCTCAAACTGCCACCGTCGCTTGCCAGGGCGTTGAGGGTGCTTACAGTCAAATCGCCGCGTGTAAGCTCTTCGACGTGCCCGATATCGCGTTCTTCGAGACCTTCGAAGGTGTCATGCGCGCTGTACGCGACGGCTTCTGCGAATTTGGCGTACTGCCCATCGAAAACTCCACCGCCGGCTCGGTCAACGCCGTCTACGACCTGCTCGCCCAGTTCGACTTCCACATCGTGCGCTCGCTTCGCCTCAAGATCGACCACAACTTGCTCGTCAAGCCCGGCACCAAGCTCGCCGACGTGCGCGAGGTCTACAGCCACGGCCAAGCCATTGCCCAGTGTGCCGGCTTTATCGAGTCCCACGACCTGCACGCCACCAAGTACCCAAACACGGCCATGTCGGCCGAGATGGTCGCCAACTCCGAGCGCACCGACGTCGCCGCCATCGCCTCGCGCAGCTGTGCCACGCTGTATGGCCTCGAGGTGCTGGAGCCCAATATCCAAGACTCGGACAACAACTACACGCGCTTTGTCGTCATCAGCCGCGAGCCGCGCGTCTACCCCGGCGCCAACCGTACCTCGCTCATGATCACCACGGCCAACGAGCCGGGCGCGCTCTATCGCGTGCTCGAGCGCTTCTACGCACTCAACATCAACCTCATCAAGCTCGAGAGCCGCCCCATCCCCGGTCGCGACTTTGAGTTTATGTTCTACTTTGACCTGGACTGCCCCTTTGGCAGCAAGGCCCTCGACGACCTGCTCGATTCGATCGACGACGTGTGTGAGAGCTTCACCTACTTTGGCAGCTACACGGAGGTGCTCTAGATGACCGATACCGCTGCAACCCGCCCCTACGGCGTACTGGGCCGCGTGCTGGGCCACAGCTACACCCCGACCATCTACAAAGAGCTCGCTGGGCTCGAGTACGTGCGATTTGAGCGCGAGCCCGAGGACCTCGCGGCCTTTATGACCGGCAACGAGTGGGAAGGCACCAACGTGACCATCCCCTACAAACGCGCCGTCATGAACTACCTGGACGAGCTGAGCCCGCTCGCCGAGCGCATGGGCAACGTCAACACCATCACGCGCCTGCCCGACGGGCGCCTGCGCGGCGACAACACCGACTACTTTGGTTTTCAGTGCCTGGTCGAGGAGCTGGGGGTTGAGGTTACCGGCAAGAAGGTCCTCGTGCTTGGCGCTACCGGTGGTGCCGGCACCACGGCAAGCATGGTGCTCGGCGACCTTGGCGCCACCGTGGTGCCCGTGGGCCGCACGAGCGAGGTCAACTACGGCAACATCGCGCAGCAGTCCGACGCCGCCCTACTCGTCAACTGCACGCCCTCCGGCATGTTCCCCCATTGCCCCGACGCGTCTTGCACGCTCGAAGGGCTCGATGCGCTCGAAGGCGTTATCGACATTGTCTACAACCCCGCCCGCACGGGCCTGATGCTCGAGGCCGAGCGCCGCGGTACCCCTTGCATCGGCGG
>CAJMPF010000309.1 GCA_905215195.1 uncultured bacterium
CTACGAGCTTGTCCATCGTTTCGGAAAATGGCCGGCGCAAGAGGCCCATACGCGGGGAGTGGCGAAGCGCCGCAATACCGCTGCCGGCACAGACGACAACGCCGCCACACCACAATTGGTCATGGCGCTCACATGCCTTGTGCAGGCGAACGGCGGTCCCACGCGCCTGCTCAGTGCCCTCTTGTGCGGCTCGAATCGCGGCATAGACGCGCGTTCCCGTACCGCCAAAGCGCTCAAGCGCCTGCTCGATGGCTGTCAACGTCTCATCGTCAGCCACATCTTCAATGGCCAGCACGATGCCATCGGCAACGCTGCCGGCGTCATTTGCCTTCAAGTCGACCGGGCGGGGGAGTGCGGTGCCGGAAAGTTGAGCATAGGCGGCGATGGCATCCTGCAGGTCCCAGAGCAAAAACTCAAGATCGGCGCTATTGGGAATGCTGATATACGCAATGGTTTGCAGCGTTTTTGGTACATCGCCGCGCGCGGTCGTCTCCATGCCATCTCCTTTCCGGCTCGTTTCCGTTTAGGTTACACCGTCTGGTGGCGCCCCGCCGCGCTATCCTAGTGCAACCCTTACGAAAGGAACGCCATGCGTCTGCCCATGAATACCTCGCTTGCCACGCTCAAGCCCTCCGGTATCCGCCGGATTAACGCGCTCGCCGCCCAGCACCCGGGGTGCATCGCGCTTGCGCTTGGCGAGCCCGATTTTCCCACGCCCGATGTGATTAGCGCCGAGGTGACCGCCGCACTGGACCGCGGTGACACGCACTATCCGCCCAACAACGGTCGCCCCGCCCTGCGTGAGGCGTTATCTGCCTACATGGGGGACGCGGGCCTTACGTTTTCGGCCGACGAGGTCATCCTAACCGACGGCGCGACCGAGGCCCTGTCGGCAGCATTCATGGCTATGCTCAACCCCGGCGACGAGGTCATCATCCCCACGCCGGCCTTTGGCCTGTACGAAAGCATCGTCGTGGCCAACCACGCCAAAGCAGTCTTTTTGGATACGGAGCCTGCGCAATTTCAGATTGACGAGGATGCGCTTCGTGCTTGCGTGACGCCGGCGACCAAGGCCATCGTCATCTGCTCGCCCAACAACCCCACGGGCTGCATCCTCAACGCAGCATCGCTCGACGCCGTGGCACACGTGGCAGAGCAGGCGGGCATCTACGTGATCTGCGACGACGTATACAACCGCCTGGTCTACGTGGACGGCTACGAGCGCTTTGCCCAGCGTCACCCAGAGCTTCGCGATCAGACAGTAGTTATCGAGAGCTTCTCCAAACCCTGGGCCATGACCGGCGGGCGCTCGGGCTGGCTCGCAGCGGCAACCCCCGTCATCGCCGAGATCGCAAAGGCCCACCAATACTTAGTATCGAGTGCTGTCTCCTTCGAAATGGACGCCGCAGCCCGAGCCCTGACCGTCGATCCAACCCCCATGCTCAAAGTCTACCGAGCCCGTCGCGAACACGTACTCGCAGCCTTAGACGCCATGGGCCTCGACGTAGTTGAACCGGCAGGCGCCTTCTACGCTTTCCCGAGCATCAAACAATTCGGCCTAACCAGCGAAGACTTCTGCATCAAAGCCATCAAAGAAGCAAACGTAGCCCTAGTCCCGGGCGACTGCTTCGGCACCGAAGGCCACGTCCGCCTCAGCTACTGCGTCTCCGACCAAGACCTAGACGAAGGCCTAAATCGCCTGTCCACCTTCATTTCAACCTTATAGTCCTCAGGGACGCAACACATCAGCCCACCGACCCAAGGGTTATGCGTGGGGCGCGTCGCTCAACGGGCGCGAAGATTCGCAGTAAAGTTACCGTAGCTCCGGCCCGAGGGGACGGGTCGAAATTTTCGTAGTTTCCGCACGA
>CAJMPF010000310.1 GCA_905215195.1 uncultured bacterium
AGCACCAGGCCCTGCGGAATCATGCCCAAAAGAGCGCCCACCGTAGACAGCAGCGCCGACGAAGGCACATGACCAGCCAACAGCTCGGAGAAGCACCACGAAAGCGCGCTATCGCCCGGGGTTCCCGCTGCATCCCACAGCTCGCTCACGCTCGAGGCAAACAACGCCAAACCGAGCGGGATCATGATGATGCTCGCAAAGCGCACGATGGCGTTCAGCGCGTTCATGATCTCGGAATTGACCTTTTTGACGTACTTGGCCTCGTTATTAATTTTGGCCACGTAGTTGTCGGCGCCGACATGGATCACGCGGGCGCGCAGCAGGCCCGAGTCGATAAAGCTGCCGCTCATGAGCTCGGAACCGGGCCGCTTCTTAATAAGGTCGCTCTCGCCCGTCAGCAGGCTCTCGTTCACGAGCGCCTCGCCGGAAACCACCACGGCGTCAGCGGGAATCTGGTCGCCGCGCCCCAGGCGGATGATGTCGTCGAGCACGATCTGGTCCAAGTCGAGCTCCACCTCGGCACCGTCGCGCACCGCGATGGCCTTCTTAGAGGTCAGCAGCGTGAGCTTATCGACCATCTTCTTGGACCGCATGGACTGGATGACGCCAATAGCGGTATTGAGGAACACCACAAACAGGAACGTCAGGTTCTTATACGAACCGGTCAAAATGACCAGGAACGCCAAGATCACGTTGATCAAATTGAACAGCGTGCAGAGGTTCTCGATGATGAGCTCTTTGACCGACTTGGTCTTGAGCTCCATGTTGCGGTTGATCTTACCGGCGGCGATGCGCTCCTCGACCTCGGCGGTCGAGAGTCCGCGCTCGATATCCGTTGCTGCCATACCACGTCCCATCACGTCGCGTCGGTATAAGAAAAACCGCCCGGACCATGCGAGGTTCGGACGGTCTTACGTTCGATGGTGCCCCATGTTGGATTCGAACCAACGGCCTTCTGCTCCGGAGGCAGACGCTCTAATCCCCTGAGCTAATAGGGCCAACGTTTGGCATTATACCCAAGTGCACCACGGGCTATCAAAATAAAAGAAATAGCTTTGCAATTCCGAGGAAGACGCGGCGCAACGGCCCACTTTAGAAGGCAAAAGCGAGTCAGATAGTATAAACTCTCATGCACCATATATACACGGCTCGCGATGCGGGCCGTTTTTGCAAAAGTTATCCATCGAGGTGAGAGGCACACCATGATTGCGATTTTAAAGCAGAGCGCCAGCGACGAGGCCGTCGGCCATATCGTCAGCTGGATTGAGAAAAAAGGCCTGAAGACCGACGTCTCGCGCGGCGAGAACGAGACGATCATCGGCCTGGTGGGCGATACGACCAAGATCGACCCGTTCCTGCTCGAGTCCATGGATGTCGTCGAGCGCGTGCAGCGCGTCTCCGAGCCCTTTAAGCGTGCCAACCGCAAGTTCCACCCCGAGGACTCCGTCATCGACTGCGGCCACGGCGTCAAGATCGGCGGCGACCAGTTCCAGGTCATCGCCGGTCCCTGCTCCGTCCAGGGCGAGAACCTCATCCGCATCGCACGCCGCGTAAAGGCCGCCGGCGCCACGATGCTGCGCGGCGGTGCCTACAAGCCCCGCACCTCCCCCTACGCCTACCAGGGCATGGGCCCCGCCGGCCTCGACCTGCTGTGCGAGGCGTCTGCCGAGCTCGACATGCCGATCGTCACCGAGATCATGGATCCACGCGACGTGCAGGTCTTCTTGGACAAGAAGATTGACGTCATGCAGATCGGCGCCCGCAACGCCCAGAACTTCCCCCTGCTCAAGGAGGTCGGCAAGACCAAGACCCCGGTCCTGCTCAAGCGCGGCATGTCCGGCACCGTCGACGAGTTGCTCATGGC
>CAJMPF010000311.1 GCA_905215195.1 uncultured bacterium
CATGCCCGTCTATGTCGTGCTCGTGATCGATGCCGCAACGGGCCAAAACGGCCTCAACCAGGCGCTCGAGTTTAACGAGGCGCTGGGCCTGGACGGTATTATCATGACAAAGCTCGACGGCACGGCAAAGGGCGGTATCGCCATGGCCGTGGCCGAGAAGCTCAAGCTTCCCATCCTGCGCATCGGCGTGGGCGAGCAGGTCGATGACCTGCAGGAGTTCAATGCCAAAGATTTCTGCCGCGCCCTGGTGGGCGAGTCCAATTAAGGAGTGACTAGTGTTTGATTCTCTGAGCGATCGCCTCAACGACACATTTGACCGCCTGCGCGGCAAGGGTAAGCTGACCGAGGCCGATATCACCTCTGCCATGCGCGACATTCGTATGGCGTTGCTCGAGGCCGACGTCAACTTTAAGGTCGTTAAGGAGTTCGTCGCCAAGACCAAGGAACGCTGCATGACCGCAGAGGTCATGGAGTCGTTGTCGCCGGCGCAAAACGTCGTCAAGATCGTGCTCGACGAGCTTACCGAGATGCTCGGCTCCACCGAGAGCAAGCTCGTCTTTAGCAACCGCATCCCCAATGTCATCATGCTCGTGGGCCTGCAGGGCTCCGGTAAGACCACGGCTGCCGTAAAGCTGGCCTACCTGCTCAAGAAGCAGGGCCGCTCGCCGCTGCTCGCCGCGTGCGACGTCTACCGTCCCGCCGCTGCCGACCAGCTTGCCACGCTCGGCGGAGAGATCGGTGTCCCGGTCTTCCGAGGCGACGGTGCACACCCGGTCGACATCGCCAAGGGCGCCATTCAGGAGGCCGTCGACCACCTGCGCGACGTGGTCATCGTCGATACCGCTGGCCGTCTGCAGATCGATGAGCAGATGATGCAGGAGGCCGTGGACATCAAGAAGGCCGTCAAGCCCGATCAGGTGCTGATGGTCGTCGATGCCATGACCGGCCAGGATATCGTCAACGTCGTCTCGACCTTCGCCGAGCGCACCGACTTTGACGGCGTGATCATCTCCAAGCTCGACGGCGATGCTCGTGGCGGCGGCGCGCTTTCCGTGCGCCAGGTGACCGGTAAGCCCATCAAGTTCGTGAGCATGGGCGAGAAACCCGATTCGCTGGAGCCGTTCTATCCCGACCGTATGGCCAAGCGCATCTTGGGCATGGGCGACGTCGTCGGCATCATCGAGAAGGCCCAGGAGGCAGCCGACGCCGAGCAGCTCGAGGCTGCCGAGCGCATGCTGCGCGAAGGCTTTACCATGAACGACATGCTCGACCAGATGAAGGCCGTCAAGAAGATGGGCGGCATGAAGGGCATCCTGGGCATGCTCCCCGGTGGTCAGCGCGCGCTCAACCAGATGGGCGGCAACCTGGACGAGGGCATCTTTGACAAGAACGAGGCCATCATCATGTCGATGACCAAGGAGGAGCGCCTGCGTCCCTCCATCATCAACGGCCAGCGCCGCGCGCGTATCGCCAAGGGCGCCGGCGTGACCCCCACCGAGGTCAATAGCCTTATGAAGCAGTGGGGCGAGATGAACAAGATGATGGGCCGCATGCGCACGATGGCCAATCAGGCGCAGGCCGGCGGCAAGAAGGGCAAAAAGGGCAAGAAGGGCAAAAAGATGCGCATGCCCAATATTCCCGGTCTGGATGCCATGGGTTTGGGCGGCATGGGCGGCCTGGGAACGGGCGGTCCCAAGTCCGATATGGATCTGCTGCGCCAGATGGAAGCGCAGATGCGTAATAAGAAGTAACGACTGGTTGAGTCGTGTATGGCGTAGGCCGCCTGGATGGTACTCCAGGCGGCCT
>CAJMPF010000312.1 GCA_905215195.1 uncultured bacterium
CCGGATAGAGCAGACCGGCACAAGCTACGCCCAGGCAGGCGTAGGGCAAAAGCTCGGTCTCGCCGTTGGGCGCGATTGCGGCATAACCGGCAATAAAGGCAAACGATGAGCCCAAAAACGCCGGCACCTTACCGCGCGACAGGAAGTGGAACAGCAGCGTGCCCAAGCCGGCAAACAAAAGCGTTGCCGATACCGAGAGGCCGGTGAGCACGGGCACCAGCACGGTGGCGCCAAACATAGCAAACAGGTGCTGTAGGCCGAGCAGGAACATGCGCGGGCGGCCGAGCGACGATGCGTCGTAGATGGCATCGCTGACGGCGGGCGTCGAGGACTGGGACATGGTTGTCCTTTCGAATGGAAGGGCGATCAGGCATATCGGATAACCTGCCCGAACGATACGATCCGAACCATTGTACGCGATACACTATGCCTCGCACGCGCCGCCACCTGCAAACACTAGCGCTATTTCCAAACGCGCTCGGCAATGCGCTTGACCAGCGCGATCTTTGCCCATTGCTCATCCTCGGTCAGCTTGTTGCCAATCTCGCAGCTGGCAAAGCCGCACTGAGGCGACAGATACAGGTTCTCGAGCGGCACGTACTTTGCGGCTTCACGGATGCGCTCGACGATAACATCCTCGTTCTCGAGCTCTGCCGCCTTGGTGGTTACCAAGCCCAGCACGACCTTCTTGCCCGGGGCAACGTACTTGAGCGGCTCAAAACCGCCGGCGCGCGGCGTATCGAACTCCAGGTAAAATGCATCGACATCCTCGTTTGCGAACAGGTACGGCGCGATGGGGTCATAGCCGCCCTCGAAGGCATAGGTGGAGTGGTAGTTGCCGCGGCACACATGCGTGTTGATGACCAGATCGTCGGGCTTGTCCGCGATGGCGGCATTGTTGAGCGCCACGCCCAGCTCGCTTACCTTTTGCAGGTCGACCGAGCTCATGCCGGTTTTGGCGACAAAATCGGTGTCGCAGTAGATGCCCCAGGTGCAGTCATCAAACTGGATGTTGCGGCAGCCTGCTGCGTACAGGTCGGCGATCACCGTGCGATAAGCGGCTGCGATGGCGTCGGCAAGTTCCTCATCGGTCTTATAGACAGCGCGCAGGCTCTCCTGCTGGCCGTCGCAGCGGTCGAGCGTGACTTCGGAGAACGTCTGGATCGGCGCCGGAATGGTTTGCCGCGCGACCTGGCCCTCCCCCTCGAGCGCCTTGACAAATTTAAAGTGCTCGACGAACGGATGGTTCTCGCCGCTAATGGGGCCGGTTACCACGGCGGTGTCGGCTGTGGTCTCCTCGTCGTGGAACATATAACCCGTACGCGAGGTACGGCGTTCAATGCCGTTAAGGCCCCACATAAAATCGAGGTGCCAGTAGCTGCGGCGAAACTCACCATCGGTGATGACCTGCAGGCCGGCGGCCTTCTGCTTTGTCACCAAATCGCGAATGGCATCGTCCTCGACGGCCTTAAGGCCGGAAGCGTCGAGTTTACCCGCGACATAGGCGGCACGGGCGTCCTTTACAGCCTGCGGACGAAGAAAGCTGCCGACAATATCGGCGCGAAACGGCGCGTTCGGTTGAATCGAAGTGCTCATAGATATCTCCCTTTGCATTGGTTGCTTTACTGGGACAGAGTATGAGCGCTCATATGACCATCGTAAAATATACGTTTATAACAGTTTGATATAGATGCTTCCTATATCAGTCTGGACTGTCATAAAGAGACTTGAACCGTGCGGAGCACAGCAGCCTAGATATGCTGACGAATCGCGTCGATATAGGCCCGACCGTAGCGCG
>CAJMPF010000313.1 GCA_905215195.1 uncultured bacterium
CCTGGTTCAGCAGCGTGTGCGCGAGGCTGGCGAGCAGGCTGCCTTCGATACCGGCATCCACGACCTGCACCCCGAGATCGTCAAGACCCTTGGTGCCCTGCGCTACCGTACCTCGTTTGGTCAGAACGTGCTTCAGCACTCCCTCGAAGTCTCTGACCTGTGCGGCGTGATGGCTTCCGAGCTTGGCCTGGACGTTGTGACCGCCAAGCGCGCCGGCCTGCTGCACGACCTGGGCAAGGCAATCGACCATGACGTCGAGGGCCCGCATGCCGTCATCGGCGCCGAGCTTGCCCGCCGTTATGGCGAGAAGCCCGTTATCGTCCACGCTATCGAGGCTCACCATGCCGACGTCGACCCCAACACGGTGCTCGATGTCCTGGTACAGGCCGCCGATGCTGTCTCTGCCTCTCGCCCCGGTGCCCGTCGCGAGTCTGCCGAGAACTACATCAAGCGTCTTGAGAAGCTCGAGGAGATCGCCAACTCCCATGAAGGCGTCGAGCGTACCTATGCCATGCAGGCTGGTCGCGAGGTCCACGTCATGGTTCAGCCGGACAAGATCTCCGATGCCCAGTCCACGGTCCTGGCTCACGATATCGCCCATCAGATCGAGGAAGAGATGGAGTATCCCGGTCAGGTGCGCGTCGTCGTGATTCGCGAGAGCCGCGCTGTCGATATCGCTAAATAACATGAGCGACGCGAACGAGCTCATCTCATTTATCGCGTCGATGTCGGGGGAGGGCAACCTTCGCGTCGAGGAAAACCTTGGCGAGGGGTATGTCCGCCTCCGCGTTTCGGAGGCCGAGCGCCGTCAGGCCAAGCATGACATTCAGCATGTAGAGGACATTGTCATCGAGATGCTGCGTAATGCTCGCGATGCCGGAGCCGATAAGGTCTATCTTGCCACGACCAAGGAGGAGGGTGTTCGCACCCTCCTCTTCCTGGATAACGGTTCGGGCGTTCCGCAGGATATGCAGGAGCGTATCTTCGATGCCCGTGTCACCTCCAAGCTCGAGAGCATGAAAATGGACCGTTGGGGTGTTCACGGTCGTGGTATGGCGCTGTTCTCTATCAAGCAGAACACGGATGAGGCACGCGTTGTTACATCGGGCGTCGATTTGGGTTCCGCGTTTAAGGTGTGCGTTGCCACCGATCGCTTGGGTGAGCGCGCCGACCAGTCTAGCTGGCCTCAGGCGGTTAAAGACGAAGACGGCCGCTATGTATGTGCTCGCGGCCCCCACAACATCATTCGTGCTGCGTGTGAGTTTGCCCTTGAGGAGCTGCGTTGCTGCGATGTGTATCTGGGCTCTCCGTCCGAGATCGCTGCGACCCTGTACGCTCAGGCTTCGAGTCGTCTCGATACGTCGCGCCTGCTCTTTATCGATGACGAGTGCGAGCTTCCGGTTATCGATCGCTTGGGCCTTGCCTCGGATGCCGAGGACTTTATCCGGATCTGCTCCGGGTTGGGTCTCGAGATGTCCGAGCGCACTGCCCACCGTATCCTGTCGGGACAGATTAAGCCCGTTCGCGGCGTGACCGCGCGCCTGCTGCGCGAGCGTGATTCCACCTCGCATGCGCCGGCTCCCGTCGATCTTGCCAAGGACCGTCGGGGTCTTCGCATCGCCAAGGATGATATGGCGCAGTTTTCGCGTGCGGTCGAGCGTGACTTTAACGACCTCGCTGCCCGGTATTACCTTAATCTGTGCGGCGACCCTAAGATTCGCGTTTCGCGTGATCGCATCACGGTGACGTTCGATCTTGCCAAAG
>CAJMPF010000314.1 GCA_905215195.1 uncultured bacterium
GCGCTTTGGATAGATCCCAAGCGCGCCGGCCGCCGTTTTATGTCGCAGCTGTTTACTCGGCAAGCTGCTTTAGCACATCGCAGGCGATCTCGACGGCATCGTCGATGCAGCCGGGGCAGCTGCGGAGCGGACCCTTGTCCGATCCGATGCCCTTGAGCGTGCCACAGACAGTCGTCGTGTTCTTCTCGCCAAAACGCTTGGCGATTTCGCGCGACAGCTTGTAGGTCTGGCCCTTGGTCTTGGGGTTTTCCATGCCGTCGCTCATCACGAAGCCCATGATGGCCACGGCGCCCGAGATAGCGCCGCAGGTTTCGGTCATGCCGCCCATGCCGGCGCCAAAGCCCTCGGTGAGGGTAAAGGCGACCTGGGGGTCGAGCCCGACGGCGGGCGCGAGCGTGCAGGCGACGGCCTGGGCGCAGTTAAAGCCACGGGCGTGGTATTCGGCAGCCTGAGCCTGACAGGCGGTGATGTCGAGCTGGGCCGTATCGATTTGCTTCATCGTTGTCTCCTTAGTCACGGTGTACCCGCCTATGGTACCCGTGCCGGTGCATGTAATCATCGAGAGCTTCATGTATGCCTCAATTTTATCTATCGAGCAAATGCCCAAGGCTTGAGATAAATACCCCTGATCAATTAGTCCCATAACCTACCTTGGGGATGGGTTGAGAGGGGTGCAGGGTAGCGGTATCGTGAACCGAATAAAACGTAACCCAGGCAAGGGAGCTAGATATGAGCGAGCAGACTATCGGTACCACATGTGTTCAGGGCGGCTATCACCCGGGAGATGCCGAGCCGCGCCAGGTGCCCATCTACCAGTCCACCACGTGGAAGTACGACACGTCCGAGCACATGGGCAAGCTGTTTGACCTGGAGGAGTCGGGCTATTTCTACAGCCGTCTGCAGAATCCCACGTGCGATTTGGTTGCCGCCAAGATCTGCGAGATGGAGGGCGGCACTGCCGCGATGCTCACGAGCTCGGGCATGGCTGCGAACTTCCTCGCGATCTTTAACGTGGCCGGTGCCGGCGATCATGTGGTCGCAAGCTCTGCCATCTACGGCGGTACCTACAACCTGCTGGCTCACACCATGGGTCGCATGGGCTTGACCTGCACGTTCGTTGCCCCCGACTGCACCGATGAGGAGCTGGAGGCTGCCTTTCAGCCCAACACAAAGCTCGTCTTTGGCGAGACGATCGCAAACCCCGCCCTTGCCGTGCTCGATATTGAGCGCTTTGTCAAGGCCGCACATGACCACGGCGTGCCGCTGATGGTCGACAACACCTTCCCGACTCCCGTGATGTGCCGTCCCTTTGAGTGGGGCGCCGACATCGTCACGCACTCCACCACCAAGTACATGGATGGACATGCTGCCTACCTGGGCGGCGTGATCGTCGACCACGGCCAGTTTGACTGGATGGCCCATGCGGACAAGTTCCCGGGTCTTACCACGCCCGACGAGAGCTACCACGGCGTGACCTATGCCGAGAAGTTCGGTCGTGAGGACGCCTTCATTACCAAGGCCACCGCGCAGCTCATGCGCGACCTCGGCCCCATGCAGAACCCGCAGGCGGCGTTCTTCCTGAACAGCTCGCTCGAGAGCCTGCACGTGCGCATGCCGCGCCATTGTGAGAATGGTCTGGCGGTCGCCAAGTTCCTGCAGAGCCACCCCAAGGTACGCTTCGTGAGCTATCCGGGTTTGGAGGGCGACAAGTACTA
>CAJMPF010000315.1 GCA_905215195.1 uncultured bacterium
CGGCAGTTAGGGACGTTCCTTTTGTGCCGGCACTTTGGGACACTCCTTGTCATTGGCGAAAAGTAGTCTGTCACCATTGCACCAAGTAGCGGATGCCGTTAAGCGGAGGGCCGTATTGCTGACCCATCGTTTGGGCATACAATTGTTATTGGCTTGCTGCGGTGAAGGCCCGTCCGCTCCGCAGCTTTTTTCTACGGTTAAAGGAGTATGTATGTCCGTTGAGGTCATGAGGACTGTGATCGAGGCCGCCGAGGGCCGCGTGCCCGTCGACACGCTGTTTACCAATGCGCAGATCGTCGACGTGTATGGCCAGCGTGTGGCGCCCGGTAGCGTTGCCGTCAAGGACGGTGTGATCGTCGGCGTGCTCTACGATGGTCGCGACGATGCCGCTGGCACCTACGAGGCGACTGAGGTCATCGACTGCCAGGGTCGCTATCTCGCTCCCGGTTTTATTGACGGGCATCTGCATATCGAGTCTTCGAACATCCGTCCCGCCGAGTATGCGCGCATGGCGGCGACGCGCGGTACTACCACCGCCATTGCCGACAGCCACGAGATTGCCAATGTTGCCGGTCTCGACGGCTTGCGCTTTATGATCGAGGATGGCCGCCGCGCGCCCATCTCCATCAAGTACATGATGCCTTCGTGCGTGCCCGCGCTGCCCGACGAGCAGGCCGGTGCCGTGATTACCGCCGCCGATATGCAGGAGTTTTTTGCCGAGCATCCGGGCGATGTCTTTGGCCTGGGCGAAATGATGAACCTGCCGGGCGTCTTTATGGCTGACTCCGAGACCTGTGCTCGCATCGATGCTGCCAACCAGACGCCGTCCAAACGGGTTGACGGTCACGCCCCGCTCGTTGCCGGCAAGGACCTCAACGCCTATGCCGCAGCAGGTATTATCGCCGACCATGAGTCGGCGATTCCCGAGGAGGCACTCGACAAGCTGTCCCGCGGCATGTATGTGATGCTGCGTGAGGGCACGTGCAGCCACGACCTGGCCAACCTGTCGCCGATGCTGCTGGAGAACCCTGCCCGCGCCCGCCGCTGCTGCTTTGCGACCGACGACCGCGCTCCCTCCGATGCTCTTTCGACCGGTATGATCGACAATGCCTGCCGCGTGGCGATTGAGGCCGGTATCGACCCCGTGGTCGCCATCTCCATGGCGTCCCTTTCCACGGCTGAGGCATTTGGCCTGGACCACGGCTGTCGCGACCCACATGAGCTGCGTGGCGCCATCGCCCCGGGCAAGCGTGCCGACCTGCTGGTACTCAACGACCTGACGTTTGCCACGGCTCCGCATCGCGTATATGCCGCCGGTGCCCTGGTGGCGCAGGACGGCACCTTTGTGGGCGAGATTGCACCCGAGATGGCCGAGGTTGCGGCCCTTGCCGATGAGCTGCGCGCCTCCGTTAAGCTGCCGAATCTTTAGCTCGACGTATTCGACTATGCCTTTAAGCCGGGCGAGGCCGTGATCGACGTGGTACCGGGTAAGGCCATCACGGGCGTGGCTCGTCCCGAGTGTGCCGAGGGTCTGCGCCGCATTATGCTGATCGAGCGTCACGGCCGCGGCGTGTCGCTGCAAGTCGAGGGCGCCGACGGCGATGGTCCTGCGGGCCTGGGCCTTCTCGGCAAGCATATCGGTCGCGGCTGGGTGCGCGGTTTCACCATCACGGGTGGCGCCATTGCCTCCACGATCG
>CAJMPF010000316.1 GCA_905215195.1 uncultured bacterium
ACGAACCAATAGGCACCACCGCAAACGACGGCAAGGACCGCGATGACGATGAGCGGCTTGGGGATATGACGCTTGTGCTTGTGATAGGCGTCCTCGTCGGGGTGCACCTTGCGCTTGGGTTTTTGAGCATCGTCATGCAGGGAAACGGGCGTGGGAATATCGACCTTGGGGATACCGAAATCCTTATCGAAAGCCGGCAGCACGCAGGTCTCGTTAGGATCGGCGGCGTCCGAAAGAACCGCGGCAGCCGAGGCGGGCGCATGCGGCACCTCGGTATCGATCTGCTCTTGCGTTAGGCGCGGAAAGCCCGCCGTGCGGCCCGCTGCCAGGTCGGATGCGGCCGCGTCCTCGGAGAGGATACCCGGAGCGGGGCGTCCGCATTTTGGGCACGTACGATCATGCGGAGAAAGACGGGCACCGCAGCCCTCGCAGAACACGAACTCGGTGTGCTCGGGACCGTCGCCTGGACCCACATAGGCGTTGCAGTAGGGGCAGAACGAGGCGCCGTCCTCGATAGTCTTAAGGCAATGCGGGCAGATCACGGCATCCTCTTTTCGAAGCAATTCAAACAATCGAGGTTAGAGCATAACATCGCCACGGCCCCACAGGAACAAGGCACCAATTCAACATCGCCAGGGCGCGTAGCTACTTCTTCTTTTTGCTTGGCATCGAGACTTTGATGCCTTGGGCGGACTTGGTCACGCGAGAGCGCCTGGCTCCGGTATTCTTCTTTTTCTTGGGCTGGGCCTGGGCCACGCCCTCGAGTGCGCGGGCCTCGGCCTCGCGAGCGGTGCGATCTTTGCGGCGCTGCGCCATGTCGGCGGCGACGCGCTTGGCAAAACGCTCGGCCGTCGAACCCGTCAAGCTCACCTTGCCGCCACCGCGACCCAGGTGGACGCGCACACCACGGCCAAAACCAGTTGCGGTATGACGACGACGCGGCTTGAGCGAATCCATCATCGTGGCGAGCTTAAAGAACACCGAGCAGGTAAAGACCACGATAACAGCCAAGATAACCATCTGGCCCATCGACAGGTTGGCAATGGACAGCAGCTCCGGGAATCCGATAACGCCCACCAGGATGCCGGCGACTACAAACACAAAGAGCACCACACGTAAGGGCGTGAGAGGCTGCGAAATGCGCCAGATCAGGCTGACGCTCGCCGCACACGACGTAAGCAAGCACATCGTAGACAGCGTGAGCTGGCTAAAGCCAAACACGCGCGCCACAAAGATATCGAGCGCCGCAGACAAAATGACCGCAATCGACGCCGGCAGTGCACGCTTGAGTACGTTGGTCAAAAACGCGCCCTTCACGCGAGCATTGTTGGGCTCCAGGCCCAACACAAAGCCCGGCGCGCCGATGCAGAAGAAGTTAATGAGCGTCATCTGGATGGGCTCGAAGGGGTACGGCGGCAGCGCGATGCACAACGCCGCCAGGCCCATCGAGAACAGCGTCTTGGTCAGGAACAGCGAGGCCGAACGCTGCAGGTTGTTGATGGAGCGACGGCCCTCGGCCACCACGGCGGGCATCGAGGCAAAATCGTTGTCGACCAGCACGATTTCGGCCACGTTGCGCGCGGCATCGGAACCGGCGGCCATGGCCACGGAGCAGTCGGCCTCCTTAAGCGCCAGCACGTCGTTGACGCCGTCGCCCGTCATGGCAACGGTATGCTCGCGGCGCTTGAGCGCCTGC
>CAJMPF010000317.1 GCA_905215195.1 uncultured bacterium
CAGGCGACCGCCGCGCACCAGGTACTCCAGCGTCTCGAGCAGGCCGATGACGACCACGCGGTCACGGACGGCCTCGACGGCCGCCGCGATCTGGGCCGCACTACGGCCCTCATCCACCAGGCGCAGGGCATACTCGACCAGGACACGCTCGCCCAGGGTGACGTTGTTGCTGTCTACCACGAACACGTCGCCGCCCGGCGCCTCGGCAAGTGCGGTACGGGCACTCTGATTGGTGCCTGATAGCTTAGCGCCCACGGTAATAATCACAGCCTCATCGCCGGCTTCACGAACCTTGGCAATCGCCTGCGAAAACGCGTACGGGTTGACCTGGCCGGTCTTGGGCAGCTCATCGCGCTCCACGAGCATCTCGTAAAAGCGCTGGTGATCGATGTCGATGCCATCCATGTACACATCGGTGCCAAAGGTGACGGACAGCGGCAAAACGGCCAGTGCTGGGTGCTCGGCCGGCGACATATCGCTTGCGGAATCGGTAATAATGCGGACGGACATAGCGAATCCTTTCTTGCGCAGGTCCCGCGCAGGGAATTTTGACAGCAAGGCCCCGGCACGGTATACGCGCTCAAACAGGACTATGCAGTTGTTAATTGGAAGCAAAAGCCTTGGCGGCCCTACAGCTCGCGCAGGGTGTTGAGAATCGTGCGCAGCGACGCATACATCTGCTCGCGCTGCTCCACACCCATAGCCTTACCGGTGGTATCGAGCACCTCGCGAATGATGCGGTCCGCTTCGCTCATGCTCTCGCCGCCCAGAGCGGTCAGGCGCACCGGAGCACGATACTTAACGGCGGCATCGGCCGAATCGTCGACCTCGACGTAGCCGCCCTCCTCCAGATGCGCGAGCGTACGCGAGACGGCGGCGCGGGTCACGCCTGCCATGCGAGCCAGGTCAGCGCCAGTCAGGCCGTCCTTGCTGCGCTCAAGATAGTACAGGCACATGATATCGGAGCCCTTAAGGCCCAGCCTTGCGCCCTCAGATGTCTTAATGCGCTGGACCTCCTTGTAGAGTCCGCTGATCAGTCCGACAAAATCCTCAAAACGTGTCTCGTCGTTCTGCTGCATGGGAGACGACCGCCTTTCGCTTGCATAATGCTTACGGGTAAACATCTTAGTCGCATAAGGCGACACCCGTACCCAAATACCCCATTTGTTAACCCATCAACATAAAAACCACCACAAAGGGGACAGGCACCTTTGTGGTGGTTTTGACCGGCGAACATGATCCGCAGGCGTCGCTACAGCTCCACGCAGGGATTGTCGCGGGTCACAAGCGTCTTAACGACAACCGTCGCTCCCAGATAGCGCTCGAGCAGCTCGGCTAAGCGATCGATCGCGGCCTGGCAATCCCCCATTCGCTCGGGCTCCACGCACTCAATCGCCAGGAACGCATCGGCCGAATCATCGGACAGCGCCGTGCGAACGCCGTCGCGCCAGTTCCAGCAGCGGCACACAGCGCCCGCATCGTCGATGTAGGCGAGCTCGCCGGGCAGCGTCGGATCGTCCGCCTCCTCGCCAAGCGGCAAGAACGCATCGCCACCATCGGTCACCTTCAAGCGAAGATCTCCCTCAATCGCATGCAGGTCCTCGCCGCCAACGGGCAGCGCATAAGTCAACGAAATCGTGTTGTAGATATCCACCGCCGGTGTGATGTGGCCGACCGGCTTGCCTTTGAG
>CAJMPF010000318.1 GCA_905215195.1 uncultured bacterium
GGCGGCGGGAACCGAGCAGCTCAGCACCGGGGCGCCGTCGAGCCACACCGTGCACAGACCGCAGTTGGTGGTCTCGCAGGCACAGCGCACCGACGCGCAGCCCTGCTCGCGCAGCAGCGCAAAGAGCATGGTGTCGGGGGCAATCTGAACCTTGACCTTGCGGCCGTTGAGCGTAAAGGAAAGATCGATGAGTTTGGCAGCCATTAGCGCACCTCGCTAGAATCGACGCCGGGCACGCGGCGGCAGGAATACTCGTCCGTGGCAAACTTAGGCACTTGCACGGTCTCGAGCTCGCGGGCAAGCGCGGCCGAAAGCTCGATGCCGGCGGCGCGACGCACAGCCTGAATCGCCAGCGGGGCCGAGATGCGGCGGCGGTAGTCAGCCGAGCCCCACAGGTTGGTGCCATAGCTCAGCGCGCGTACGGACGCGGCCAGGGCGCGCAACTCGTCCTCGGAAGGTTGCCCGGCGGTAAGGCCGCATGCCTCGCCCTGCAGCAGGGTCGCACGCAACGGGCGGGCACCCACAGTGACATGCCAGCTGTTGTCCCACCAGGCGGCGGTGACGTTTAAGGAGGGGAAGTCGGTCGCGGCCTTGCGCACGGCCTCATAGCTTGCGCGGTAATCGTGCTTAACGACCACCACATGCTCGATCACGTCGCGCACGTAACCCATGTCCACGAACTCGGCGAGCGGCACACGGCCGGCCCCCGTCAGCTCAACATAGGAATCGAGCGCGAGGAAGGCGGAGAGAACGTCCGAGAAACCAAAACGGCCGTAGATGCTGCCGCCCACCGTGGCGGTATTGCGCAGCTGCACGCCCACGATATCGTGGACGGCAAACTCAAAGACATGGTTGACAAGCGCGTTGAGCTCGGCATGACGCTCGAGCTGGCGCAGGGTGCACATGGCGCCGATGCGAAACTCGGTTTCGGTCTCCTCGATCTGATCGAGTCCACAGGCCGAAAGGTCAATCGCCGCCGCCACGCGACGCGAACCCAGGCGCATCCAGATGCCACCGCCCACAATCTTGTTGTTGCGGTTCTTCTGCAAGAGCTCATAGGCTTCGGCCGCGTTTCCAACACGGACGTAGGTACCGAACTTGAGCACGTTCTCCCCCATCTCTTCACTTGTCCAGTACTTTTAAGTGTACCAAACGAGGGGCCGCACACCGTTTTAGGACAAAAACCACCCACCCATCCATAACTTGCGGTGAAATACGGACTGATTAGCCGTTCTGGGACGCTAAACAGTCCGTATTTCACCGCAAGTTATGAAGAGTCCTCCGGGATAGAAAAGGCTCCCAGCCGGATAGCTGGGAGCCTCATCACATGGTATATCGAGCGAAGATTTAGCAGACGCCCTGGGCGAGCATGGCGTCGGCAACCTTCAGGAAGCCAGCGATGTTGGCACCCATGACAAAGTTGCCCTCCTGGCCATACTCCTTGGCGGTGTCGTCCACGTTGTGGAACATGCCGCGCATGAGCTGCTCGAGCTTGCCGTCGACCTCTTCGAAGGTCCAGGACAGGTGCTCAGCGTTCTGGCTCATCTCCAGGCCGGACACGAGCACGCCGCCGGCGTTGGCAGCCTTACCGGGCATAAAGGCGACGCCGTTCTCCTGGAAGTAGGTCGTAGCCTCGATGGTCGTGGGCATGTTCGCGCCCGCGCCGACCACCTTGCAGCCG
>CAJMPF010000319.1 GCA_905215195.1 uncultured bacterium
TCGTTGGCCGACGAGTTGGTAGATTTGCTGATCGGTCGCTCGGACGGTCCTTCTAACGTCGCGGACATTGCTAAATCCAAGACGGTCTCGCGAGAGGAGGGCTGCTGATGGAGGCGTTTTCGTTTGGCAGCTACTATCCCGGCGATAGTGCAATCCACCGCCTGGACCCGCGGACCAAGTTGCTCTTGGGCTTTGTGTTTCTGATCACGACGCTCACGGTCAGTGGCTTCCGCGGACTGGCCCCGGTCACAATTTTCGTTGTGCTGACCTATGCCGTGTCTCGGGTGCCGGTTCGTCGCGTTCTGTCGTCGATGGCGCCGCTGCTGGCAATCGTCGTCGTGGTCGCGGTGCTCAACTTGTTTACCGATCAGAGTGGGCGCATCCTGTGGCAGCTCGGCTTTCTGCAGATAAGCGAGGGCTCACTGCGTTCTGCCGCCTTTATGGCGTGCCGTCTGACGTTGATGATGGCCGGCATGAGTGCCATTACGCTCACTACGCCGACGCTCGACCTCACCGCGGGCTTTGAGCGCCTGCTCGCGCCGTTTGCGCGTGTGGGACTTCCTGCGCACGAGCTCGGCATGATCATGGGTATCGCGCTACGCTTTATGCCGCAGTTTGCCACTGAGATGAAGCAGACGGCCGATGCACAGGCAAGCCGCGGCGCGCGCGTGACGGGCGGTCCGCTCGGCGGCGTGCGTATGCTCGGCAGTGTGGCCATTCCGCTGTTCACGGGCGTGTTCCGCCATGCCGAGACGCTGTCTGCCGCCATGGATGCACGCTGCTATCACGGCGAGCAGGGCCGCACGCGCCTGCATGCGCTTGCATTTGGCCGCGGCGATGCGTTGGCGGCGGTGGTGACGGCGTTGCTGCTCATCTGCGTCATCGTCATCAATCTTCAACTTGTTTAGGCGCGATTCGGGCGCAAGAAAGGGGTCCCTATGACCGACAACGACCGCACGGCTCAGCTTGAGCGCGCCTGTTCGTATCTCAGGCGCATTCCGGCGTGGTATCTGGCCACGACCGATGCAAGTGACGGGCATCAGCCTCGCGTGAGGCCGTTTTCGTTTGCCATGGTCGATGACGGTAAGTTGTGGTTTTGCACGTCGCGCGACAAGGACGTGTGGGCGGAGCTGAGTGCGAATCCCAAGTTTGAGGTATCGGGCTGGAAGCCGGGGGAATGTTGGATCGTATTGACCGGCGAAGCCGCACTTGAGGACGACGCAGTTGCGAGCGACAAGGTGCGTCAAGCGGGTTTTAAGCACATGGTGGGCATTGGCGAGGAACACGAGAGTGCCAACGACGGCCGCCTTGCTTTCTTTTCGGTCCGCAATATTGCCGCGCGCTTCTGTGATATCGACGGCAGCGAGGAGCGCCTGGAGCTCTAGCTCGCACAAACTAGGTTCCCAAACTGACTAGTACAGGAGGAAACGTGGACGGATTGAATACGGTGTTGGAGTATCTGACATCGGTGCCGGCATGGTATTTGGCGACGAGCGTTGACGGACAGCCTCATGTGCGTCCGTTTTCGTTTGCGCAGATCCAGGATGGCAAGCTGTGGTTTGTAACAGCGCGCACCAAAGATGTGTGGCAAGAGCTGCTGCAAAACCAGCGCTTTGAGGCCACGAGTTGGTGGCCGGGCCATGGCTGGCTCATCTTGCGCG
>CAJMPF010000320.1 GCA_905215195.1 uncultured bacterium
GGGGGTAGGACCCCCGAATCGTCGCCTCTCCGGGTTCCCGCAGGTGGGCCCGCCTGTTTCTAATCAACTGCGGATTTAGGAGCAGACATGCAGAACGAGAAATGCAGCAATAAAACCTTACGCGTATGCGGAGCCGGCGGCGTGAGGAAGAACAAGGGCAAATGGCAGGCAGTCGTGACGGTGGCCGACGAGATGACCGGGAAGAAGGTCCAGAGGACCAGGAACACCCGCGTGCCCTGCCTGAAGCAGAGCGCGCGGGGAAAGGCGGCGGCGATGCGCGTCCTCGCGGAATTCAGGTCGGAGGTCGAGCTGGAACTCGCCGAGGCCGAGGAGGCGAGGGCCGCTATCGGCGCCGGGCTTCCCGCCGAACAGCGGGATGACTACGCCGCGCTGCCGCTTTCCGAGGCGCTCGAGAAGTTCATCGACTTCTGCCTGGAGAGGAACAGGATCACCCCGACGACCCGCGACGACTACCACTACAGCGCCCTGCACATCGAGCGAGACGAGCTGGGTCTGGTCCCCGTGAACGAGGTGACGACCGACGACGTCAACGCGTGGTCGAGTCGCAGGATCGCCCTGGGCACGGCGCCGGACACGCTCAACAAGTCATTCAAGCTCGGCAAGCGGCTCTACGCCGTCCTGCTGAAGCGCAGCAACGACACGATCGGGAGGAACCCGTTCGACGGCGCCCTCGCGCCCAGGGTCATCGCCAGGCCCAGGAACGCGCTGCGCTCCGACCTCGTGCCGAAGCTCAACTCGGTGACCTCGATGATGCCGGACTCGACCTTCAGGCGGGCGGTCGTGCTCGCCCTGCACACCGGGATGCGCATCGGCGAGGTCTGCGGCCTGCGCTGGTGTGACGTCGACTTCGAGTCGGGGCTCATCACGGTCAGGCACTCGGTGGCCTACGTCAAGGACAGGGGCTCCTTCATCAAGGACACCAAGAACCACGACCTGAGGACGATCCCCGTCGACCCGGTGGGCCTGCTCCCCTTCCTGAAAGAGATCCACGAGATCGATTCGCAGAGGCTCCGGGAGGCATCGGCCCTCGGCCTGCGCGACCTCGCGGACAGCTACGTCGTGTCGCGGCCGGACGGCTCCTTCGCCACCACCAGTTACATCCGCAGGGCGTTCAAGACGTTCTCGGAGACCAACGGCCTCATGGGCACCAACGGCGAGCTGATCACGTTCCACGGCCTTCGCCACACGTTCGCAACGCAGTGGATCCGCCAAGGCGGCGATATCAAGGCGCTCCAATCGATCCTCGGCCACAAGGACGCCATGGCGACGCTCAACGTCTACGCCGACATCGAGCCCATCTCCAAAATCCATAACATGCTGCGCGCCACGCCGTGCCTTTGGCGCGGGCACCTCGGGCCGAGGGTCGATCCGGGTCCCATGTTCCAACAGAGGATCCAGGAGTCCATCGAGACGCTCCAGGCGTTCGGCTACGGCATCACCGAGCCGGACGACCGAAATATCGCCATACGCGACGTGAAGATGAACAGTTGGCTCTAGCTCACCGAGTACGCGGCAGTGCTGGGCCCATCCCAACTGAGGTCACGGTGGTCCGATAGGGGCGCCGCCCGCGGCATGCGCCGCGG
>CAJMPF010000321.1 GCA_905215195.1 uncultured bacterium
GGCCCCCGTTGCCAACGCTTCGTAGAAGCGAGGCAACGGGGGCCTTCATGCGCGAGGACGTTTTGGAAACTAAGTACGGGGACCCGCCCAAGCCGTCCGGTGGGATCAGAGTACCCTTGCTGTTACTCTGCTTTGCCCACAGAGTTGAGGTTGGTCATGCGGATCTTAACCAGCTCGGTGATCTCACGCATGCCCTCCTTGGCCGGCTTCTTGGGATCGAAGCAGGCGGGGTTCTCGGCCATGTAGGCCATGAAGCCCTTGGTGTAGGCCTGACGCAGCTCAGTGGCGTAGTTAACCTTGCAGATGCCGTTCTTCACAGCCTCGGCAACCTGCTCATCGGGCACACCGGAGGTGCCGTGCAGAACCAGCGGCACGTCGACGGCGTCGCGGATGGCCTTGACCACGGACTGCTCGATGTGCGGATCGCTCGTGTACACACCGTGGCTGGTACCAACACCAATAGCGAGGGAGGTGCAGCCGGTACGCTCGACGAACTCCTTGGCCTCGGCCGGATCGGTGTAGGGGCTCTCGCCCTCAACCGCGGGACCGTCGTCCTCCTTGCCGCCAACCTTACCGAGCTCGGCCTCGACGGGCACGCCCATGGCGCGGCCAGCATCGGCGACGGACTTGGTCAGGGCGATGTTGTCCTCGAAGGACTCGTGCGAACCGTCGATCATGACAGAGGTGTAGCCGGTGCGGAAAGCCTGCATGCAGCGGTCATAGCCATCGCCGTGATCGAGGTGCAGGGCGACGGGCACGGAAGCGCGCTCGGCGGCAGCCTTGACCATGCCGTAGAAGTAGTCCAGACCAGCGGTCTTGATGGTGCCCGGGGTGGTCTGCATGATGACGGGGGACTTGGTCTCCTCGGCAGCGGCCAGAACGGCCATAACAAACTCGAGGTTCTCGACGTTGAAAGCGCCAACAGCGTAGTGGCCGGCCTGAGCGTCCTTGAGCATCTTTTCGGTGGTAACAAGTGCCATGAGCGTTTGCTCCTCTCCCTCGCCCGCATCTGGACATCGGGCGTAGTTGTTCACAAGGCGTTTTACCTTGCGTTTTGCTGCGCTCATTGTATGAAATTCAGCGGCTCTGCATGTGCGAGATATTGAGCCCATGCAGGTCAATACAGTCGTTTTTGAAAAGTAAACGGAAGGAATTTGAGCCGAGCGGACATATTCGATATTGAATTTTGGGTGTTCAGCGTCTTTCTTTTATAGAAAAGATAAGTAATCGAAAGGTATTTTCTTACTCAAAAAGAAAATGAACGAAAATAGAGTCAACACAATTCCTGCAAATTTAGCCGAGAATGGAGCAAGCATGGCCCAAGGCACCAACCGTGCTTTTGCCGACGAACGCCGTACCGCCATTATGGAAATGCTCGAGCATAATGCCTCGGTGCAGGTAGGAGAAATCGCCCAGACCTTTGGCGTGTCCTCCGTTACCGCTCGCGCCGACCTGGACGCACTCGCCGAAGCAGGCAAGCTGCGCCGCACGCATGGCGGCGCCGTATCGCTCCACAAACGCCTAACCGTCTCCACGCAGGATCGCCGCATCAACGTCAACGTCGCCGCCAAGCAGGC
>CAJMPF010000322.1 GCA_905215195.1 uncultured bacterium
TGCGCTCGCGCGTGGTGCTCGAGGCCGACGGCAAGCTCATGGACGGCACCGATGTTGCTGTCGCCTGCCTGTTGGGCGCCGAGGAGTTTGGCTTTGCGACCATGCCGCTCATCTCCATGGGCTGCCTCATGCAGCGCGACTGCCAGCAGGATACCTGCCCGGCCGGCATCGCTACGCAAAACTGCCGCCTGCGTCGCGGCTTCCGCGGCAAGCCCGAGCACGTCGAACACTTTATGCTCTTTGTTGCCGAGCAGCTGCGCGAGGTCATGGCGAGCCTGGGCTTCCGCACCGTCGACGAGATGGTCGGCCATCCCGAGTGCTTGCGCCAGATTGAGGTCCCGGGCAACCGCAAGGCCAACCTGCTCGATCTGTCGCCCGTGCTGGCGAGCGCGACCTGCGAGTTCGGTGCCCACATCCCGGGTGCCGACGGTCGTCACTTCCTGCCGCAGATGGCTGCGGACAGTGAGCTCGACAAGACGCTCGACTCCACGCTGTTTGTGCCCTATACGGCCGATGCCCGTGCGCACCTGCGTCCGATTCGCTTCCGCGCCGATATCGCCAACGTCAACCGCTGCGTGGGCACCATCTTGGGCAACGCGGTGACCAAGGCGCATCCCGAGGGCCTGCCCGCCGGCTCCATCACCATCGATTGCGATGGTTCGGCCGGTCAGAGCTTTGGCGCCTTTCTGCCGCGCGGCATTACGCTCAACGTGTGCGGCGACGCCAACGACTACTTTGGCAAGGGCCTTTCGGGCGGCGAGGTGTCGGTGCGCCCCAACCCGCATGCGACCTACAAGTTCGACGAGAACATCATCGTGGGCAACGTTGCGTTCTTTGGCGCTACGAGTGGCCGCGGCTTCATTAACGGCCTGGCCGGCCAGCGCTTTGGCGTACGCAACTCCGGTGCCACGGTGGTGGTCGAGGGCTGCGGCAACCATGGCTGCGAGTACATGACGGGAGGTCTGGCGCTCATCCTGGGCGAGGTCGGGCAGAACTTCGCCGCCGGCATGACGGGCGGCGTGGCTTACGTCTTTGACCAGTACGGCACGCTCGATGCCCGTGTGAACCACGAGAGCGTTGAGCTCAAGGCCCCGACGGCCGGCGAGCTGGCGCAGATTCGCGAGCTCATCCAGGAGCACGTGGACGCGACGCAGAGCCCTCGCGGCATTAAGCTGCTCTACAGCTTTGAGACGATGAGCAAGCACTTTGTGAAGGTCATTCCGACCGAGTACGAGCGCGTGCTGGCGATTGTCGCTGCGGCCGAGGCCGTGGGCAAGACGCATGCGCAGGCAGAGGAGTTGGCGTTTGACATCGTGACCGGTCGCGCCGACGCCGCCGATGTCGCTCGCTTTGATGCGGCGGGTGGTGTCGCTGGCGCTGTGCCCGCCGCCAGCTCTGTTGCTTCGACCAAGAAGGAGGCGTAAGTGCCATGGGTAAGCCCGGTGCTTTTCTTGATATCGATCGCGTGACCCACGAGCTTCGCCCCGTGGAGGAGCGCAGCCAAGATTTTGATCCGCTGTACGTGGAACTCGATGACGATGCACGTCGCGGCCAGGCGAGCCGCTGCATG
>CAJMPF010000323.1 GCA_905215195.1 uncultured bacterium
AGGCGCCGATGATGAGCACCAGCAGCGGGGACAGGAACGTATCGAGCGCGTTGGGCATGACCTTGCGAATCTGACGCTCCATCCAGGCGAAAAATGCGCCTGCGATGAGAGCTGCGATCATGCCGCCCGCGGCGGGATTGTACTGTGCATTGGTGAGCGGCAGCAGAATAGCGGTGCTGGGATCGGCGGCGCCAGGCGCGAGCAGAGGCATAGCACTGTTAGCGATGCACATCATGCCGGCAATACCGCCCAACGCAGCGGAGCCACCAAACTCGCGCGCCGCGTTATAGCCCACCAAAATGGGCAGATAGGCAAAGAGGGCCCAGCCCATGGAGCGAATGCCCTGATACCACCACTCACCTGCAAGCGCACCGGCCGTCGAGACATTAATGACGTTGCAGATACCGTTGATAAGGCCAGCCGCAATAATGCCGGGAAGCAGGGCAACAAAGACATTGGAAATCTTCTTGAGGAAGGCCTGAACCGGCTTGGACTCGTACTTGGCCTTCTGCGCGGCCTTGTTTGTGGCCGCAGCGTCAACCACGCTCTCGTCAGCAACGCCTTTCGCAAGGCCGGTGAGCTTGGAGAACTCCTCGAGCACCTTATTCACCTTGCCCGGACCCAGCACGATCTGCATCGTGTCGTCCTCAACCAGGCCCATCACGCCGTCGAGCGCCTTAATGCCCTCCGTGTCGACGTTGCCCGTGTCTTTGACGGTCACGCGCAGGCGCGTCATGCACGCCGCGTTTGCGAGCACGTTGTCTTTACCGCCCAAAAGGTCCAGCAGCTTTTGAGCCAGCTCTTTGTTCGTCATAACTCCTCCTTGTATTGGGTATCTCGTCTAGATGTCATATCAGCTCACGCCGTGCACCTATTGGACATCGGCATTGCTCTTCTCATGGCCACTCACCGCAGTACGGACATGGCCGTGCGCCCGTTCAAGAGCTACCGCAGCCTGCTCGGCATCGCAGTCCAACAGCACCGAGACAATAGCGGTTTTTACGTGGCCGCCGGCATCCGCAAGCGCCTGAACAGCGCGCTCGCGCGTGCAGTCGGTCGCTTCCATCACGATGTTCTGGCCGCGCACCACCAACTTCTCGTTCGTCTGCTGCACATCGACCATCAGGTTTTGGTATACCTTGCCGATCTTGACCATGGCACCGGTCGAAATCATATTGAGAATGAGCTTTTGGACCGTTCCCGCCTTGAGCCTCGTTGAGCCGGTAAGCACCTCGGGGCCGGGCACGGGCTCTATGGCAAGATCTGCGTCCTCCCCGATCCTCGACCCCTGGTTGCAGGCGATAGCAATGGTCTTGCACCCGGTTGCCTTGGCGCACGCGAGGCCGCCCACCACATAGGGGGTACGACCGCTTGCCGCCAAACCAACGACGAGATCCTTGGAGGAGAGCCCATGTTCCCGCAGGTCACTCGCGCCAAGTTCCTCGCTATCCTCGGCACCTTCGACAGCCTTGATAAACGCCCTCTCGCCTCCGGCAATGAGTCCGACAATCAGATCGGGCGATACGCCAAACGTGGGTGGGCACTCCGACGCGTCGAGCACGCCCA
>CAJMPF010000324.1 GCA_905215195.1 uncultured bacterium
GCGCGTTGGACAGTGCTTTGAAAAAGCCGCCTACGAGGTTCGGATCAAACCATGCGCCGGAGAACCACGCCGTCAGGTTGGTGAGCAGCGCGCCGCGCTTGCCGTAGGTGCCGTCGTTGAGGGCGGCGGCATAGGCCTCGGCGGCCTCGGCATACATGCCCAGGTGCATCAAGGCGTTGCCACGAAGGTGGTCGGCCTCGCCCATAATCTCATCGGGAGTTTTTGCCGCCCCAAGCATCTGGGCTGCAGCGGAAAAATCACCCGCGCGGTAAGCGGCGCGGCCCTGTTGGATCAGCTGGCTATTCAAGGAAGTCCCCTTTACTCGTGAACGATCTCGACATGGACGATCTCGTCGCCGGCACGCAGCTGCGAAATCACATCGAGACCCTCGACCGTGGTACCAAAGACGGTGTAACCGGAATCGAGGTTATGCTGGGCGCCCAGGCAGAAGTAGAACTGCGAACCCGCGGAATCGGGGTCCATGGAGCGTGCCATGGCAAGGGCACCATCGACATGGCTGTTGCGCGGATTGGTGGCAAACTCGCCCTTGATGCAGTAGCCGGGGCCACCGGTACCGGGCATGCCGTCGGGGCCCTCAAGGCCGGCAGCGACGTCGGCGCCGGACATGTCGCGGGTATTGGGGTCGCCGCCCTGAATGACAAAGCCGGGCACATAGCGATGGAACTTAAGGCCATCATAGAAACCCATCGTGGAAAGCTCGCAGAAGTTCGCGACATGAATGGGAGCGCCCTCACCGTCAAACTTGACCTTGATGGTACCCTTCGACGTCTCGATAACGGCGCACTCGTCGCCGGCAAGCTGATACTCGGGCGTGTAGAGCTCTTTCTTAAAACCAAACATGTGGTTCCTTCCTCGTGCGTTTAAAGCATATTTGTACGAATTGTAGCAATAAGCATGCGCTTACATCAATTGCGCACGTAGGTTATGCCGACTATGGCGAACTAATTTTAGGAACGCTGCTGCGGCCTCCAGGAGCCCACGTTGGCGTCGTACTGATTCAGCGCGCTGTTGCCGCCCTGTGCGATGGGTGCCAGGATCTCGCTTTGGTGGGAACTCATCGACTCGCCATCGGGAATAGCCAGCGAGATATCCCAGCTCTGGCAGATCACGTCGACGCGCTCATACATCCATTCGGCAAGCTGCTTTAAGTGGGCGATGTCATCCGCATAGACCGTATCGTCCTGGTACTTAAGGTTGTTGAGCTCATCTTGTGTCTTTTTGATCTGGTCGCGCAGGGCGTAGGCACTCTGCGACAGCTCCTGACGGGTGGACAGCGGCGTTCGGAGATAGCCGTTATTAAAGGAATCGATGACCTCGCCGATCTGGTCCTCGTCACCGTAGGACACGATGGTCTGATACAGACCGTCGAGCCTGGTATAGAGCTGATCATCGGTCAGCACGGTTTCTTCCTTGACCACCTCGGCAGAATCGTCCTGCTTGGTATCGTCCTCAGTCGCCTCGCCCTTTTGGCGCGTGGGGAAGGTGGTTTGTGCAGCCTGGCCAAACTGGTCGTAGAAGCCAGGCATGACAC
>CAJMPF010000325.1 GCA_905215195.1 uncultured bacterium
CACCGACGCGCTCGAGGCTGTCGGACTCTCCCCTGCCGATGCATTTGAGCAGGGCATCATACCCGTACTCGACGAGGTCTGCCGCGCCGTCGACCACGAGCGCGTCGATCCCTGGATTAATGCCGGAGCCACGGTCGCTATTGGCAACATCTCTGAGCTCGCCGTAGCCGCGCAGGCCGGCGCCACGGCCGAAATTCGCTCTTGCCTGCCGGTGCACAACACGCCCTGCATGGAGGCGCTTGCCGAGCGCGGAGCCGGTGCGTTTTGGCTCTCGCCCGAAATCACGCTCGACGAGATTGTCTCGCTCGGCGCCGCCGCGCCCGCGGCTCTGGGCATCACCGTCTTTGGCCGCCCGCGCGTCATGACAAGCGAGCACTGCATTCTGCAGGTTGCCAACGGCTGCATCCACGATTGTGCCAACTGCCGCCTGCGTGCCCGCAAGCTCTCGCTCAAGAATATCGACGGAAAGGTCATGCCCGTCCGTACCGACATCCATGGCCGCTCTCGCCTGTACGACGCCTACCCCATCGACCTCACGCCGCAGGTTCCTCAGCTGCTCGATGCCGGTGTGCGTCGTTTCATGGTGGACGGAACGCTGCTCGAGGCGGATGAGGTGGGTCGTGCCGTCGCCCGCGTCCGTCGCGCCGTCGAGGCCGCGCAAGCCGGCCGCAAGCCGGCCGCCCGCCTACGCGGTGCCACCTCGGGCTGCATGTTTGTGGGAATTAGCTAACCGAAAGGCTTACACGTGAACGAAGAACCTCAAGTCCTCTACTGCGATGCCTGGCTCATGGCCATCGACAAACCCGCCGGCATGATCGTACACGGTGACGGCACCGGCGAGCGCACGCTCACCGACTACGCCAGCGACCTGCTGCTGGCGATGGGCGACGGCTTTGCCGCGACCGACATGCAGCCGCTCAACCGCCTGGACCGCGACACCACCGGCGTGGTGCTGTTTTCGCTCGACAAGCAGACGCAGCCCGCCTTTGACCAGATGGTCATCGACCACGCTTTCGAAAAGCACTACCTGGCGCTCGCCGAGGGCAAGATCGACTGGAACGAAAAGCTCATCGACAAGCCCATCGCCCGCGACCGTCACGACAGCCGCAAGATGCGCGTCGGCGCCAGTGGCAAGCCGTCTCAAACGCGCGTGAAGGTGCTCAAGCGTCTTAAGAGCCGTCGTGGCCTGCCCACGCGCTCGTATATCGATGTCGAACTGCTCACCGGCCGCAAACACCAGATCCGCGTGCATCTGGCGAGCGAGCGTCATCCCCTGGTGGGCGACGAGCTCTACGGCACGCCGCGTCCCTGCGGCCTGATGCTCCATGCCCACAGCGTGTCCTTTACGCATCCCGTAACCGGCGAGCACATCCACATCGAAGCCCCCTGCCCCTGGGAGCCCTAAACCACCACAATGGGGACAGGCACCTTTGTGGTGGTTTTGGCCTTGTCCCATCGCTAGACCGTGATGACGTTGTCCATCGACTGGTACTTGGCGGGCACCTCGCCCGCAGTGATGATCGTTGCATCGCGGAAGTCCGCGAACT
>CAJMPF010000326.1 GCA_905215195.1 uncultured bacterium
AAGCAGCGCGCCGGCTGCCGCCGTGACGTGCGTGCCGTCGACCGTAATGTCGGAGAGGCCTTCGCCCAACGCCACGACGACGCCGCGGATGCCCTTGTCGCCGACGAGTAGGTCGGAGCCGTTGCCCACGATGGTGAGGGGCAGATCGCAACGATAGCAGGTATCGAGCGTGGCGACGAGGCCCTGCTCGGTATCGGGCGTGACAAAGACGTCGGCCGGGCCGCCGATCTTAAACGTGGTGTGCTCGCGCATGGGCTCGCTCATCAGCACGTTGTCCTCGCCGGCAACGCCAGCAAGCGCGCACAGCAGGTCCTCGTTAAAAAAGTCGTTCTCGTGCATACGAATATCCGCCTTTTGGTGGTCGTTGTCATCAATCGATTGCAATATACCCCACCCGGACGGATTTGGTGCGCTGGCGGCGATAAAACAGCCGTCTGCCGGATTGATAAAGTGTTTATCACCGAGGTAGAGGGGCAGTCGCTATACTTTCAAGAGATTGCGCGTAAACCTGGAAGGAGCGAGATGGCCAACAAAGTCACCCTCAAGCAGATCGCCCAGGAGGTGGGGCTTTCCCCCTCGTCGGTCTCGCTTGTTCTCAATAATCGGCCCTGTCGCATCTCGGAAGAAAACCGCAAGCTCATCAAGGAGGTCGCGGCGCGCAACCACTATGTTCCTAACCAGATTGCGCGTAGTCTGGTCATGCGCGAGTCGCGCACGCTGGGCCTTATCGTCCCTAACATCGAGAGCCGCTTTTTTGCCTCGCTCGCCGGTAGCCTGGAAAAGCGCTGTCGCGAGGACGGCTATGCGCTCTTCATTACCAGCTCGGGTGGAAGCGCCGATGACGATCTGGAGCTGCTGCGCCAGCTGGTGACGCGCGGCGTCGACGGCGTCTTTCTGGTCGTGGGCGACGAGTTCTCCGATGACCGCGCCCTGCGCGAAGAAGTCAGCCATCTGCCCATCCCGGCGGTAATGGTCGACCGTGCCATTGAGGGGCTCGAGTGCGACAAGGTGATGTTCGACCACGAGATGGGTGGCTACATGGCCACCCGCTATCTGATCGAGCAAGGTCACCGTCGCATTGCCTGCTTGGTTAACGCGCGCCGTTCCAATACAGGTCGCAAACGACTTGCCGGCTATGAGCGCGCGCTGCGCGAGGTTGGCCTGCCTATCGACGCACGTTTGGAGTTTGAGAGCGAGTACTACATTCCGAGCGCATACGAGGCCTCGGAGGCGGTACTCGCAACTGATGCCACCGCCGTGTTCGCAAGCTCGGATAACATTGCCCTTGGTTTGCTCAAGCGCCTGCACGAGATGGGGAAGAGCATCCCAGGCGATATCTCGGTCGTAAGCTATGACAACTCGGCGGCCGACGTTCTCTTTGAGCCGGCGCTGACCGCGATTGAGCAGGATCCTGGTGTCCTTGCGGAGCATGCTTTTGCCTGCATGTCCAAACGTCTTGCCGGTAGGGGCGGTAAGCGTGCCGAAGAGGTCGTTCTGGAACCGGCGCTTATCGTGAAGGGCAGTGTGCTCGATCTTAC
>CAJMPF010000327.1 GCA_905215195.1 uncultured bacterium
GGGCGACATGGGTGCGGAGATCGCCATGGACGTCTCGGACGATCTGCGCGACCTTGCCGCGCGCGCCGCTACGGCGTTTGGCAGTGACCCCCGCGTGTGGGGCGAGGCCAATCGCCCGTGCAGGACCGTCGCCATTTTGGGCGGCTCCCTGGGCGACTTTGGAGAGCTCGCCATCGCCGCGGGCGCGGACGTTGTCGTGACGGGCGAGGCGGGATACCACGTGGCGCAAGACCTTGCCTTACGCGGGCTGCCGGTGATCTTGCTCGGCCACGACCGCTCCGAGGAGCCGTTCGTTGATATATTGATGAACTCTGCAGTTGACGCCGGGGTCGACCCCCGTCATGCGATTAAAATACTGAACCCTTGCCAATGGTGGACTGTGACAAAAGGAGAGAACTTATGAGCGCCGGCGCTACGCTACTCAAGCTGCAACAGATCGATTTGGAGCTCGCCCGCAACAAGAGCGAACTTGCCAATATGCCGGAGCTCAAGGAGCTCGCTTCCAAGCGCAAGACCTATGTGAAGCTCAAGTCCGAGATGACCAAGCTCTACGCCCAGCGCAAGGATCTGGACATTGAGCTCGACGATCTCAACACCACCGAGATTCAGACCAACAACGCCATCGAGGCTGCCAAGAAGCGCCATGTCGACGGCTCCGACTACCGCGAGGTTCAGGACCTGGAGAATGAACTCGCCACCCTGGCCAAGCGTCTGGACAAGATTGAGCACACCCGCAAGGACGTCGTTGTCGCCCATAAGGAGGCGCTCGACCGCGAGGCCCGCGCGCAGGCAATCATCGCCAAGTTCGAGGAGGGCGTGAAGGCCGATACCAAGGCCGCCCGCGCCAAGGCTGCCGACCTGCAGGCTCAGATTGACGCCGCCGCTAAGGAGCGCACCGCGCTTGCTGCCACGCTGCCGGCCGACGTTCTCACCGACTACGAGCGTTTGCTCAAGCAGTTCCGTGGCCTGGCCGTCGAGACCATCCAGGGCAACATCCCCACGGTCTGCCACACCGCGCTGCAGGCATCGTCCATGAGCGACCTCAACCACGACGGTAGGTCAATTACGCACTGCCCGTACTGCCACCGCCTCCTGGTGCTCCCGAGCAAGGAAGCCTAACGATGACGGCGGCATCCAACAATTCAATGCAACTTGAGGGGAAAACGATCCTGCTGGGCATTACCGGCGGGATCGCCGCCTATAAGTCGTGCAATATCGTGCGCCTGCTGCAAAAGCGCGGCGCGCACGTCAAGGTCGTTATGAGCGAGCATGCCACCGAGTTTGTGGGACCGCTCACCTTCCGCGCGCTCACCAACGAGCCGGTCGCCGTGGGCCTATTCGACGACCCCTCCGACCCCATCCACCACATTTCGCTGGCGCAGGAGCCCGATCTGGTGGTCGTAGCGCCCGCGACGGCCAATATCATCGCCAAGATGGCCAACGGCATCGCCGACGACCTCATCTCCACTACGCTGCTGGCAACGCCACGACCCATCGTGAT